>JARLGN010000295.1 GCA_031292775.1 Acidobacteriota bacterium
ACGTCGGCGCGGAACATTCGACCCCTCCAGGGTCGAGGCGAGGACGGGATCGTCAACCGTGGGCGGCGGGCACAAAAAACGTGCCCTTGCCCACGGCTATTCAATTTTCGCCCCTTCGGGGCGGATGGACCCGTTCCACCCGGGGTTTGACCCCCTCCGTGTCCAGCAAAAGATGTGGGACACGTTCATCTGATTGAGGAGGTGGGATGTCGCGCCCAGCGACGGGGTGGTTACGGGCACACGCCGACGGCCGTTGCGATAGTCCCGAAGCAGCGGCAAAGGCCGTGAGGGGCTGTCCAAATTTGCAACATCTTCCAGTGGCCGACGCGGCTCGACGTTCTGCGACTTTGAATTCGACGTTGAAACCAAGGATAGATTTCCCCTCTCTCCCCAGCGCGCGCGGGCTGTAAATGCAAAAGGCTGGCAGCCCTTTCGAAGGTGGATTAGCCCCCTCATTTAACTTAATTCCTTTGATGGGTCTACCGCGAGCTTGGCCTGCTTGGCTCTTTACAGCGCTTAATAATTATTATAAATTGGACTGGTTAACAGGCCATAGAGGTCAAGCAACATGCTGGTCACGCTCGATTCGAATTTGCGCAAACCGCTGTACTTGCAGATCCGCGACCAACTTCGCGAACGCATCGTGAATGGCGGGCTTAAGGCTGGCGACCGGTTGGAGCCGAGCCGCGAACTCGCCCATCAGCTCGGCGTGCATCGGACCACCGTGGGCAATGCTTACGCCGACCTTGAATCGGAAGGGCTGATTCAGGGGACCGTGGGGCGGGGAACCTTTGTGACGCCGCTGGGCGAGACTTTACGCGCGCCGCGACGCCCGTCGCGCCGCACCTCCCCGGACCTTTTCTGGGATAGCTTCTTTCCCGACGAGCCCCGCGACGACTCGCTGGGACGCCTGATGGCGAGTTCCGTGGAAGAGGGAATCATCTCGTTCGCCGCCGCCCACGGCGCGGAAGAGTTGACGTCCCCTGACCTTGTGCGCCGGGCGGCCGATGCCGTGCTGCGGCGTGAGGGCGGGCGCCTGGTGCAATACGGTTCCACGGACGGCTATCAGCCGCTCAAGGCTTACCTGCAAACTCGTTTGCGGCGCGATGGCATTCCCGTGGAAGTCGACGAAATCCTCGTAACCCACGGCTGCCAGCAATCACTCGACCTGTTGCGCCGTGCGCTGATCTCACCCGGCGATACCGTGGTGTGTGAGAATCCCACCTACACGGGCCTCTGGAATGTCTTCGATCCACCCGGAGTAAGGCTGATTGGCGTGCCGGTTACCGCGGACGGCATGGACCTGGGCGCACTGGAGTCCGTGCTAGAACAGACGCGCGTCAAACTGATTTTCTGCGGCCCGACTTTCCAGAATCCGACCGGCTTCACCATGCCGCTTGAATCCCGCCAGCGGCTGTTGGAACTTGCCCAGCGCTTTCAGGTTCCCATCGTGGAGGACGACGTTTACGGTGTGTTGCGATTCCGCGGCCGGCAAATTCCCCCGCTGAAGGCTCTCGACTCGGCGGGGTTGGTGATCTACCTGAATAGTTTCTCCAAGGTTGGCTTCCCGGGCCTGCGCGTGGGTTGGCTGGTGGCCTCGCGTCCCGTGATCGAACGCCTGCGGTGGGCCAAGCAGCGCGCCGATCTGCACACCAACCTGATTGGCCAGGCGGTGTTGCAGGAACTGGGAGTCCGCGGCCTGCTGGACAAATGGATTCGCAAAAGTTGCAAGGTTTATGCCCACAGGCAGGACGTGCTGCGGAGAGCAATTGAACGGCATTTCCCGCCGGAAGCGCGGGTGATCTATCCGGATGGCGGCATGTCAGTCTGGGTGGAATTGCCGGCATTTTTGGATGCCGCGGAACTTCTGGTGAAGGCGCGCGAGCGGCGCATGCTGTTCGCTCCGTCGCGCTACTTCTATTTTCAAAATCCCAAACATAATGCGCTGCGCATGTGCTACACGGCGCTGCCAGATGATAAGATTGAGAAGGGCGCAGCCATTCTTGGCGATTTGCTGAAAGCGGAGATGCGCCGGGCGGGGAAGGGACGCCCGCAATCCCCGCTAGGCGCAAGCGTCGCGTTGGTGTGAAGTACCCGTGCTTTATGGAAACCATCAAGACTATTCAAATTGGGGAACCGCGCAACGCTCCTCTGGAGATGAGCCCGGAGGAATTCCGCGCACTGGGTTATCGCCTGGTCGATCAGGTGGCGGAGTTCCTGGGTTCACTGCCCCGCCGGCGGGTAAGTCCGGGTGAATCGCCGCGTGAGATTCGAGCAATACTGGGCGATTCGCCTTTGCCTGAGAAGGGAACTGCCGCCGCGACTCTGCTGGACGATGCGGTTCGTCTGCTGGTCAATCATTCGTTGTTCAACGGCCATCCACGCTTCATGGGATTTATTACTTCGCCCGCAGCCCCCTTGGGTGCGCTGGGAGAATTGCTGGCTGCGGCCGTCAATCCCAACGTGGGAGGCTGGGTGCTGTCACCGATGGCGAGCGAGATTGAGGCGCAGACCATTCGGTGGATTGCGGAGTTGATTGGCTACCCGCGCGAGGCCGGCGGGATTCTGGTGACGGGTGGCACGATGGCGAATTTCGTGGCGTTCCTCGCCGCGCGCAAGGCCAAGCTCCCCTGGGACGCTCGCACTCATGGCCTTGCCGGAGACGGCGCCCGGCGCATGCGCGTCTACGCCTCCACGGAAACGCACACGTGGATTCACAAGGCGGTGGATCTCTTTGGCCTGGGGCTGGATTCTATTGCCTGGATTTCCGCGAACTCTGACCAGCGGATTAACACCACCGAGTTGCGCGAGAGAATTTCCGCCGACAAGGCCAAGGGCGACCTTCCCTTCATGGTGATTGGCACTGCCGGCACGGTGAGCACCGGCGCGGTCGATCCGCTGCCGGAGATCGCGTCGATTGCGCGTGAGCATGGGCTATGGTTCCACGTTGATGGCGCCTACGGCGGCTTTGCGGCGGTTGCTCCCAATGCGCCGGCGGATTTGCGCGGCATCAGTGAAGCCGATTCCGTGGCCGTGGATCCGCACAAATGGCTCTACGCGCCGCTGGAGGCCGGGTGCACTCTGGTGCGCGACCGCAATGCGCTGCGCGATGCCTTTACACAGCATCACCCTTCCTACTATAAGTTGCTGGAGGACAGGGAAGAGACGCTCAACTTCTTTGAGTATGGGCCGGAAAACTCACGCGGCTTTCGCGCGCTAAAGATCTGGCTGGCGCTTCGCCAGGTGGGACGCGAAGGTTATGCGCAAATGATTGGCGACGATATTCGATTGGCGAAAGCACTGTTCGAACTCGCCGCGGCCCATCCGGAGTTGCAGGCTTTCCGGCAGGGATTAAGTATTGCCACCTTCCGCTATGTTCCCCGCGATCTGACGCCCGGCGTCGCGAATGTGGAGGAATACCTCAACCACCTCAATAGTGAGTTACTGGGGCGCTTGCAGGCGAGTGGCGAGGCTTTCCTGACCAACGCGGTCATTGGCGGTACTTTTGCACTTCGCGCCTGCATAGTGAATTTTCGGACTTCACTTGCCGATATTCGAGCACTGCCCGGTATAATTACGCGCTTGGGCGCGGATTTGGACGCGGCCCTGCGGCCGAAGGCTTTACAAGATAACATAGCCTAAGACAAACCATCTTTAGTTAATAAGGAGTAACTCCATGTGGGAATATGATCAACCAATGAAATTGAAAGTGGGTTTGGCGGAGATGCTGAAGGGCGGCGTCATTATGGACGTCACCAACGCGGAGCAGGCCAAGATTGCCGAGGATGCGGGCGCCACCGCCGTCATGGCGCTGGAGCGCGTCCCGTCGGACATTCGCAAAGAAGGCGGCGTGGCCCGCATGGCGAACATCAAGATCATCAAGGAGATCATGGCCACAGTCACGATCCCGGTGATGGCCAAGGCTCGCATCGGCCATTTTGCCGAAGCGCAGGTGCTGGAAGCCGTGGGCGTCGATTACATCGATGAGAGTGAAGTGCTGACGCCGGCCGACGAGGAACACCACATCAGCAAGTGGGGATACAAGGTTCCGTTTGTGTGCGGAGCGCGCAACCTGGGCGAAGCGCTGCGGCGTATTGGCGAAGGCGCGGCGATGATTCGTACCAAGGGCGAAGCGGGTTCCGGCAACATCGTGGAGGCCGTCCGCCATATTCGCGCCATCACCAGTGAGATTCGCCTGCTCACCACTTTGCGGGAAGAGGAATTGATGGCGAAGTCCAAGGAACTCGGCGCTCCCTATGATCTGGTGAAGTGGGTCAGCCAGAATGGCAAGCTGCCGGTGCCGAATTTCTCCGCGGGTGGAATTGCCACCCCGGCAGATGCGTCGCTGGTAATGCAGCTTGGGGCAGAGGCTGTGTTCGTGGGTTCGGGCATCTTCAAATCGTCGGACCCTGCCGAGCGCGCCAAGGCCATCGTCCGCGCCACCACTCATTACAATGAGCCGCTGATCGTGGCGGAATGCTCCGCCGAAGTCGGCGAAGCCATGAAGGGCCTGGACATCCAGAAGATTGACCCCAAGGAATTATTGCAAACGCGCGGGTGGTAGACCGTGTGGGCTGCGTATAGGGGAGGAGATTCGAATGCTGGTTTCTGTTACACGTCAGTTGCTGCGGGGTTAGCACGGACATGGATTCACGAAGTCAGTCAGAGAAGGTCGATGAATTGCTGCTCTGTTAATCCGGCACGTTTGATTTGGGACCGAAGAAGAAACGGCGAGACTTCGCGATGCAAAGGGATAACGAGGATGGGAAGACCGGGTTTTCTGAGGGTGACGTGGCTGCCTTCGGGCTTGCCAGCAACGAACCCGGCTCTTTCAAAGGCACGAACCACCTTGCGTCCAGGAATTCCGGCCAAGCGCGTCACACGCGAACCTCAACCTGGCTGGTGAGCACCTCGGGGAGCGCAGCGATTTCATCTTCGCGCGCGACCTTGAGGTAGGCAGCAATGGCCTTGCGCACATTCTTGAGTGCTGCTTCGACGGTCTTACCTTGAGACATGCAGCCAGGGAGTTGCGGCACGTCGGCGACGTAGCCTCGGTATTCCGGATCAAAGATCAAGTTCACAAGGAATTGGCGGGTTTGAGCCATGCAAGGATTCTACAACAAATGCAGTCGCATGAAATACGAATATCTTTTCTTGTGGGAGTGAGGTCAGGACAACCAATCCTTCGCCACGGACGACGAACGACTGACAACTAACAACTGAAAGCCTCTTTACCAATGAACAATGGTCACAAACCCGTAGGAATTCTCGCCATCCAGGGCGATTTTTCCATGCATGCCAAGATGCTTGACGCTATTAAGGCGCCCTGGAAACTGGTCAAGCACTCCGCCGACCTCGATGCGGTAAGTGGACTCATCATGCCGGGCGGCGAGAGCACCACGATGTTGAAACTCTTCGAGCTTGAGGGCATCGGCAAGGCCATCAAGGAATTTGCCGCCCAGGGGAAACCAATATACGGCACCTGTGCGGGGGCGATACTGCTCGCGAAAGAAGTCTTGAATCCGCCGCAGGAGAAGCTAGGCCTGATTGACATTGCCATTGAGCGCAATGCATACGGGCGCCAGATCGATAGTTCCATCCAGCCGGGAGAGTGCCCCGATCTTGCCGACCATCCAGTGGAGATGGTGTTCATCCGCGCGCCCATTATCCGCCGTGTGGGTAAAGGCGTCCGCGTATTGGGCCGGTGCGGAAACCTGCCGGTCCTGGTGGAGCAGGGAAACGTCATGGCCGGAACGTTTCACCCTGAGCTGACAGACGATCAATCGGTGCACAAGTACTTCATCAGCAAACTGAGCCGCGATTAACCAGGTGTCGAAAGTCGAAGCTCGAAAATCGAATTTCGTCGGCTGCCCGGCAAGTTTCGGTTTTCGAGTTTCGTGTTTCGGCCCTGCCCAAGTGAGGCGATGACCCAATTAACCGACAGTCCCGTTAAGATTCTGTTCGTTTGCGTCGGCAATGCATGCCGAAGCCAGATGGCGGAGGCGTGGGCAAACCACTATGGCAAGGGTAGAGTGGAAGTTTACAGCGCCGGCTCGCATGCTTACGGCGCAATTGTCGATGAAACGTGTACGGTTATGCGCGAAAAGGGAATTTCCCTTGACCGGCAATGGTCAAAGGGCTTGGCCGAGGTTGCCTTGGCGGACATGGACGTGGTGGTCAGTATGGGAGAGGAAGTTGAATGCCCCTTGCCGGCGGGCTTCAAAGGGCAACTGTTGGGTTGGAATATTCCCGATCCCTACGCGCGGGGCATGGGAACCTTCCGGAAGGTTCGTGACATGATCGAGCAGCAAGTGTGGTGGCTGCTTTCTGACCTGCTTGCTCCCGATGTCCCCATGTAATGGACGCGGCTGTAATCAGGGCATCTTCCGTTCCATGATAAGATAACGCGTTGCAGGCGATGCGAAGGCTCGCGCGAACATCGGCTTGCCCATGAGCATGGAGGAGGAGAATTACAATGGGATACTGCCGGGAGGAAGCTGTGAAGAAAGAGCATCCGGACAATTACGACGCGGAGTTGTTGCTGCGTCTCTATGATCTGCGGCGCGAAGCCAAGCTGCGGAAGGGACGCGAGTGGTTCACGCGCGAATTCCAAGCGAAGACCTTTGAGGATTACCTTGCCCAGGCCCCGATGGGTTCGGAGAATAGCGCTCTATTCCGCATGACCATCGGCTATTGGGACATGGCCGCTTCACTGGTCAACCACGGGCTGATTAATGAGGACCTCTTTTTTGAAAACACGGGCGAGTTTTGGCTCGTATGGGACAAGGTCAGGAACGTGGCGCCCACGCTGCGGGAGAGAAACAAGAACCCCATGGTGTGGAAAAACCTGGAAACACTGGCGGAAAAGTACGAGCAGTGGATGGCGAAGCGGGCTCCGGAAGCGTTGGATTCTCTGCGCAAGAGATTGGCAGGCGGCGCGCCCAAGAAAACGGAATAAGAACAAGCTCCAAGTCCGCAGTCATGCTTCCGAATATCGAAGAAACCCTTATCAGACAATAGAGGGCCAGATGCTTATCGGCACCTGGCCCTCTTTCCCGAATTTCAATTCAAAATTCAAGATTCAAAAGTTAATTCAAAATCCAATCCCAAATCCCGAATCCTCGCTCCTAAAACCTGGTTTCTAATTCGGCAGTTTTACGGTTACAGTTTTGACCTCGGTGTATTGCTGCAAGCCGTATTCGCCCAGTTCGCGTCCGATGCCTGATTGTTTGAAGCCCCCGAACGGGGCCGCGGCGTCAAAGACGTCGTAGCAATTCACCCACACCGTCCCAGCCCGCACGCTGTTGGCAATGGAATAAGCCTTGCCGATATCGCGCGTCCAGACGGCAGCCGCCAAACCATATTCGGTGCGGTTGGCGCGCTCCACGACCTCGTCGATCTCGTTAAATTTTAGAATGCTCATGACCGGCCCAAAGATCTCTTCCTTGGCGATCTTCATGTTATCCTTGACGTCGGCGAAGACCGTGGGCTCAATAAAGAAGCCGCGATCGCCCACGCGATTGCCGCCGGCGAGCAATGACGCTCCGTCCTTCTTCCCCGCATCGATGTAATTCATCACTTTTTCGAATTGGATGTCGTCCACCTGGGGACCTTGTTCATTGGCGGGATCGAAGGGGTTGCCCACCTTGCGAGACTTGGCGCGCGCCACGCTCTTTTCCACGAACTCGTCATAGGCTTTGGCTTCCACAAACAGGCGAGAGCCCGCACAGCAGCACTGGCCCTGGTTGAAGAAGAGCGCGAAATGGGCGCCTTCAATGGCCTGGTCCAGATCGGCGTCGGCAAATACAATGTTGGGACTTTTACCACCCAGTTCCAGGGTGACGCGCTTCAGATTGCTCTTGGCGGCGGCTTCCATGATCAGATGGCCGACTTCCGTCGAGCCGGTGAAGGCAACCTTGTCGATGCCATGGTGCCAGGCGATGGCAGCGCCGGCTGTGGGCCCGTATCCCGGCAAAATGTTGACGACCCCTTCCGGAAAGCCCGCTTCCACAATCAGTTCGCCCACGCGCAAGGCCGTCAGAGGCGTTTGTTCAGCGGGTTTCAATACCACGGTGTTGCCCGCCGCAAGCGCCGGACCCAGTTTCCATGCCTGCATCAGCAGGGGGAAATTCCAGGGGATGATCTGGCCGACTACGCCGACGGGTTCATGCCGGGTGTAGCAAAAATAGTTTCCCGCAATGGGAATGGTTTTGCCCTGAATCTTGTCCGCCCAACCGGCGTAGTAACGATAGCAACCGATGGTCAGGGGCAGGTCGGCTGCCTTGGCAACGTGATAGGGCTTGCCATTGTCGAGCGATTCGAGGCGCGCCAGTTCGTCAGCATTTTTCTCAATCAAATCGGCGAGCCGGTGGAGCAACTGCCCTCGTTCCGCAGCCGCCATCCGGCGCCAGGGCCCCTTTTCAAAGGCCGTTCGAGCGGCATGGACCGCCCTGTCCACGTCCGCTGAATCGGCTTCCGCCACGGAGCAAATTTCCTGCCCAGTCGAGGGGTTGATGGTGGCAAAAGACTTTCCCGAAGCACTTTCCACCCATTGGTTATTGATGAGAAGCTTCGTCGCCCGAACGGCAACTTGCGACTCCAAGGCAGCAGTTGTGGTTGCCATAGGTTCCTCCTTCAGTCTTGAATTGAAAAAGCCCGGGAATATGAAAATTCAATAGACGTAGCGGCGGGGGGGTTCACGCCCCACGGGCGGGGTTCACGCCCCGCCCCCAGCTCAGTTTCGGGCTGGCGCTCCCCACGGGCTGCGAGTCGACCGCCGAGTACCTCGACGTCGTGTTGGACGAGCACGTCGAACCGGTGGAACTGGCGCGGGGAGTCGGGTCGATGTTGCCCGAAGGAGTCGACGTCGTGGGGGCCGGTGTCGTCGAAGCCGGCACCAATTCGCTCCAGGAGGACGTGTCCTCGTGCACGTGGGAGATCCTCGTGCCCGGCGTCACCCCGGTGGAGCTCGACGCGGCCATCGGTCGCGCCCTCGACGCCGACTCTCTTCCCATCCGGCGCGAGCGCAAGGGACGTGACGTGGTCGACGACCTGCGTCCCTCGGTGCTGGCGCTTTCGTGTGCCGGTCCCGACGCGCACGGTGCCCTGCTCCTCGCAGAGCTCGGGACCCGGCCGCGCGGTGTCCGTCCCTCCGAGCTCGCCCAGGCGCTGGGAGTGGAGCTCGGGTTGTCCCGCAGAACATGTCAATGGATCGAGCGCGACGGCTCCCGCTGGGAGCCTCTCATGGCGGGCGCCGCGGGCGCCGCTGTCGTATGGGAGCGCGCGTCGTGAGCAGTACGAGAAGGGATCGTTCCCATGTCCGAAACGAGCGCCG
>JARLGN010000296.1 GCA_031292775.1 Acidobacteriota bacterium
TATCACGGTAGCACGGGAAAAATTGGGGTGGGGGCCAAGCGTCAGCCTGGAAAAAGGCCTGGCAAAGACACTCCCGTATTTTCAGGAGTCCTTGCGAAATCTCTCCCGGCCCGCCGAGGTCGCCGGCGAGTAGTGCCAGCTATTAAGCCCCACCCTGCGGCAGCGCGACCTATCCACTACCGCATGAGGGGGAGGGCAAAATAACGACACTAGCCCCGTGTTACCACGGGGCCGCGGCAGGAGACCTCAATATACGGAGTAGCGGAGAAGGCTACTTGGGCTTCGACGCCGGCGCCGTCGAATGCGCGGCAGGCTTGGCCGGTGCTGCTGCGCCCGCCACCGGATTCGCTGTGTCATAACGTTTGATGATCTCTTCCGTTATGTCGATATCCTTGGAGGCATAGTAAATGGGAATCTGTGCATCATCCAGGACCAGCGTGAATCCATTTTGCGTGGAATACTCGCCGATGACCTTGACCATTTTTTGGCCGATTCTGCCAATCGCCTCGTCGCGGTCGTGGTTGAAATCGTTTTGTGCATCCTCGGCGGATCGCTTCAGCAGCTTTTGTTTATCTTCCGCCTCGCGGTTAAGGCGGCCCTGTTCTTCCTCGCTCAAGGTGGTGGCCTGCTTCGTTAATTGGTCTTGAATGGCCTGGATATCCTGCTGTAAGTGTTGCAGTTCACTTTGGCGGGGAGCGTACTTTGTCTGTAAATCAGTAATGACCTTTTTGCCTTCGGCGGTATTGGCGATCGCTGCCTGAATATTAATAACCCCAATCTTACTGGGGGCAGGTGTGGCACTCTGGGCGCGTAGGGACATCGACCCTACGAGTACCGCCAGCAGTGCTGTTAGCACGATTAATCGGTTCTTCATTCCAACTCCTTCAAGACTCTAAAGTTCCTAAAAAGTTTCGACTTCTAATCTCGTCACATAATCCCGCGGGCACTTTGGACCACCGTCTCCCGATTCCGGGATTAGAAAGGCCAGAATTATACACACCGGGCAAAACAAAACAACCTATTTAGGTTTTTTGACCGGAGATGGGGCCACCGGATGCGTGGCGGCGGGTGCTCCTGCGTCCGCGACCGGGTTCGCAGCGTCGTAACGCTTTATTATTGGCTCCGTAAGATCAATGTCCTTTGTGGCAAAGTAAATTGGGACCTGGACAGCATCAAGAACCAAGGCAATACCGTTTTGTTGGGAATATTCGCCAATGATGCGAACCACTTTTATGCCGATCCGGCGTACCGCTTCGTCGCGGTCAGTGTTGAATTCGCTCTGTGCATCATCGGTCGAACGCTTCAGAAGCTTCTGTTTGTCTTCCATCTCGCGGGTCAAGCGGCCCTGTTCTTCTTCGCTGAGCGTTGGACCCTGCTTGGTCAATTTTTCCTGGTCGCTCTGGATTTCCCGTTGCAACCGTTCCAATTCCTGCTGACGCGGCACATATTTCTTTTGCAAGTCCGCCATCGCCTTTTTCCCTTCGGCGGTACTCGCAATCGCCGCATTCATGTTGATGACGCCAATCTTACCCTGGGCGTGCGCGGCGAGCGGAACCGCCAGGAAGGCCAATAATGCGGAGAAAGCAATCAATCGGTTCTTCATTCAAGCTCCTTCAAGAAATAAGAATTCCAAATTAAACTTCATTTCACACTGGTGCCCCCGCCCTAAAACGTCCGCTGCACGGTGAAGCCGAGACGCCCGGAGCGCTCCTTCAAGCGGAAAGGCAGAAAATTCTGGAGTGCATCAAGATAGGTTGCCTCATTCGGGAACAGCGACATGGGCGGTAGATTTTGCGGGGGCGTGATGACACTATTCACCCGAAGCCAATTGTATCCATAAAAGATGTGGAGCGGAGCGTTCACAATGGGAAGGACAACCTGGAGATCGAGTCCGGTAGAGCTACGCGGCCGGAAGTTGGTCACTGGTATGGGCTTCAACTCCGACGGGATGGGGAAATAACTGTATTGGCTCTCGATCGAACTCAATGCTCCAGTGGCCAGCTTGAGCTGGTTTGGCCACATTGCAAACGTGCTTCCAGCATCCAGGAACCAGGCAATGTTAACCGTGTTGCCGACAATGGGAACACGATATTCGAAGTTAAAGATCATCTCCGTGTCGCCGCCGGGGAAGATCGGTGAATTTATCGGAAAGCTAGTGGAGGAGCCGCACGACCCGGTGCTTTGTCCGGTTGCGCTGGTCCCAATGATCGGCTTGCCATTGTTGTCGCGATTGCACACGGAGACCACGGTGGGATAAAACGCCACCGGGCTGACGGTGCGGATATCAAAACCCCTTATATCTTCCTCACCACCAATATAAAAGCGGGAGAAGGGCGGAACCACGCGGCCGCCGTAACCAATAACGCTGGAGAGCAGCAACCGCATTCCGATGGCGGTGGGATGGTCAGAACGAACGTTTCGTACGGGATGAAAGTACTTGGCTTCAATCACCGGCCGGATCGTATTTACATTGCCGCCAATCGCGCTGCCGGAAAAGCCAATTGCTGCATATAGATACTTGCCCCGCGTCGGCGTCCAAGTGCTGTTAACAGTGCTGTACAGGTACGTCGGCATGATCTGACTGGATATAATTCCGGTCAGGGAGTTGGGGCCCGTCAAGCCGCTGAAATTGATGGCCTCGAAATACGACTCGGACGCGGCACTGAATGCCTGCAAGCTGCTGCGCGAAAGACTATAAGTCAGTCCGATGCGCGCAAAACTGCGCCGCAAGGGGTAAGTGGCAAATACCGTGAAGCCGTCGGAATTCTGGGTAAAGTTCTGCCCATAGTATTGGCCGTATTGCGATTGCGCCAACAGGTTGGGATTGACACCACTGTAAATCGCGAGTTGGCGAATCTGATTGTAGTTATAATCGCTCTTGAACACTGTAAAACCGGCGGTAATGGGGCGATCAAATAAATAAGGCTGGGTGAATCCGAAGGAATACATCTTTTGGAAAGTGCCCCACTGAAACGCCAGACTCAGTGTTGCTGCAAGGCCCAGGAAATTGTTCGTGGCATAGTTGAGGCCCACGAAGTTCCCAGACAGTCCGCTGATGCCGCCGGAAAATCCTATGGAGTTTTTCCCCTTCTCTTTGACCTTCAGAAGAATGTCGACGGTTTTGTCCTTGGCGTTCTGTTTGATGTCGTAATCTTCCTTCTTGACCTCGTCGAAAAAGCCCAATTGGTTGACTTTCAAAACGCTGAAGTCCCACATTTGCGAGTTGAAAACAGCGCCTTCGTCCGTCAGCAGTTCCCGGCGGATGACCCTATCGCGCGTCTTGGTGTTTCCTGAAAACTCGATGCGGTGAACCGTAAACTGATTATCTTCCTCAAAATCCAGCGCCAGGTTGATGACCTTCTTCCGGTTATCAGGCTCAATATCCGGCGAAGCTGTAAAATTGATGTACCCGAATTGTCCGTAAACTTTGGTGTAATTCTCAATCGCCTTGCGCACCTTTGACAGAGCAAAAATATCACCCTGCTTCATTCCCAAAATGGGAGCCAGGCGATCCTGCGGAAAAAGTTTGTTGCCGCGAATATGGAATGCCCCCAATCGGTATTGAACGCCCTCTTCAACCGCGATCTTGATGTCCACCTTCTTGCCGTGCCCCCAACTCCAGAAGAAAAAGGGCCAGCGATTACCCGTATCAACCATTTTGGTGGTGGGCTCTTTCGGCAGGGCGAAGAAGTATCCGTGGTCGCGGTAAAGGTCGCGGATGTTTTCAAGGTCGGCGCCGATGCGGTCCTTGTCGTAGGTTTTGTGGAACCAATAGAAACAGGGGGGCGCACCCACGGGCCGCGAATACTTCATGGAGTGTATCAACTCCCGATCCGAGAAAACCGAATTTCCTTCAAAGCGGATATCCCCCAGTTTCACCTTGGGGCCTTCCACCACAATGAAAGTCAGCGCTACGGAATTCGGAGGGATGTTGCGAGTGCGGTGCCGGACCGTGGCGAACATCTTGCCGTGTGAAGCCAACAACTCTTGCAGCACCACTTCAGCGCGTTTGATGACCACCGGGTCGTACTGGGATTGAATGGACAGCCCCACCTTTTCCTTCTTGAAAACGTCCAGGACATCGGACTGCTGCACGCTGCTCAACCCCTTGTAATCAATACTGCGGACCAGTTTCTTTTCCCGCACGTAGAAGGTGATAATTTTATTGCCATTCGCCGCGTCAGCTACTTCCAGGCGGACATCATCAAGAAAACCGGTATTCCACAACGCCATGAAATCGCGTTCCAAGGCGCTTTCGTCGTAAACGTCACCGGCATGCGAAAAGATGCGCGCCCGTAATGTGCTGGCAGGAATGCGCCGATTGCCGCGGATGATAATTGATTCAATAGTAGGCTTGTGTTCTTCCTGTGGCGTAGCAGTCGGCGCGGTGGGAGTTTCCAATTTCTGCGGGTTCTCACCAGGTTTCGGCGCTGCGGGAGCCTCGGGAGTTTCGAGTTGAATCTGGCTGGGTGTTTGTTCTGGTGCTTTCTTTTCCGGTGGTTTTTCAGGAGGCTTTTCCGCCGGTTTTTTCGGGGCCGGGGATTGTTTCTCCGTGGCTGGCGGGGGATTCTGCGTTTTTTGCTCTGGCGGGGACGTCTGCGCCATGCCTAAGAGTGGCAACCACAAAACAAGTGCCAAGGCGGGAGATCCCAGCCGATACAGATTCCCTCGAAGTCCAAGCCCGTACAATTTTGTCTTTTTCAAGAGAAAGCGATCCCCCCCTCACACACGCAAAAACTATGACATTCCGATGCCCGGATCCGGCCAGAAGTTGGCTGGAGGTGTTTTTGTGTCAACTTGCACCTCACCAACTCCAGGAGGTTCCTGCTTCCCAGGAGCCTGCCGTGTCGATTGTCCGCTTAGCGGCCGGGATAACCTTGGCGACTCGCCCTAGTGGGAGAGCGGTGTGGCACCGACCAATTTGTCGTTTACTGAACGATAGTAGAGCGCCTCGTTCTCGACGATAACTTCCAACACTGCCGGAGGGTGAATCTCCCCTTGGATCAAAGCCTCCGAGAGCGGATCTTCAACATATTTCTGCAAAGCACGCCGCAGCGGCCGCGCTCCGTACGAACGGTCGGCACAGGTCTTATCCAAAATCCACCGCGCGGCCTCAGGGGACAACGTCAACGAAATATTCTTTTGGGTCAGATTTTGATTCATCTGCCCAACCAGTAAATCCAGAATCTGGATAAGGTCATTGTCCGATAGTGCATTGAATACGATAATCTCATCAAGACGGTTCAGGAACTCGGGGTTGAACAGCCGCTTCACCTCGCCCATCACCAGGTCTTCGGCCTTTTTTTCCGTGGTCCCTTCCGCTCCCGATTGGAATCCCATGCGCGACTGCCGTTCCAGATAACGCGCACCGATATTCGACGTCATGATGATAATAGCGTTCTTGAAGTCCACCGTGTTACCCAGTCCATCCGTCAACTGGCCATCTTCGAAGACCTGCAAGAGGATGTTGAACACATCCGGGTGGGCCTTCTCAATCTCGTCGAGCAGGATGGCGGAATAGGGGGCACGCCGCACTCGCTCCGTCAGTTGGCCGCCCTCTTCGTAACCCACATATCCCGGCGGCGAACCAATCAGTTTTGAAACCGACTGCTTCTCCATGAACTCCGACATGTCAAAGCGCACCAGGGAGCGCTCCGAGCCGAACAGAAAAGCCGCAAGGGAGCGGGCCATTTCCGTTTTGCCCACGCCCGTTGGACCCAGGAACAAGAAAGAACCCACGGGACGGCCGGGCAACTTCAATCCCGCCCGGGACCGGCGGATGGCGCGCGCCAAGGCGGATATTGCCTGCTCCTGGCTGACGATCCGCTTGTGCAATTCCTCCTCGATGCGCAGCAGCTTAAGGCCCTCTTCTTCCTTGATGGCGGTCACCGGAACGCCGGTCCAGCGGGCAACCACCTCTTCAATGTCCTCTTGCGTCACCACGCCCATCGCCGTTTCGTCAATGTTGTACTTTTCACGGAGCAGGCGAAGATTTTCGCGTTCCTTACGTTCCTCGTCGGAATAGAACCGCGCCTTTTCAAACTCGTGGTTGGCAATGGCATTTTCCATGCGGTGCACCACAAATTTGATGCGCTTCTGAACGTCAATCATTTCCTCGGGCAAGGAACTCTGCCGCAACTTCACGCGCGCGCCCGCTTCGTCAATCAGGTCCACAGCCTTGTCAGGCAGGAAGCGATCAGGGATATACCGATTGGAATGGTACACAGCCCCGTTGAGCGCCTCGTCCGTGTAGGTTACGGCATGAAATTTCTCGTACCGGTCCTTGATGCCGAAGAGAATCTTGATGCCCTCCGCTTCCGAGGGAGGGGGAACTTTGACCGCCTGGAAGCGCCTCTCCAGCGAACGGTCCTTCTCAATGGACTTGCGATACTCCGCCGGAGTGGTGGCGCCAATGCACTGGATTTCGCCGCGGGAAAGGGCCGGCTTCAAAATGTTGGCGGCGTCCAGCGACCCTTCCGCCGAGCCAGCGCCCACCAGCGTGTGCAGCTCGTCAATAAAGATGATGGCGTTTTGCGCCTCCATCAATTCCTTCATAATGGTCTTCAGGCGCTCTTCGAACTGTCCGCGATACTTGGTGCCCGCGACGATCAGGGAAAGATCCAGGGCCAGAATCCTTTTGTCAGCTAGGAATGAGGGCACGTCACCGTCGGCAATCCGCTGCGCCAACCCCTCCACAATCGCGGTCTTTCCCACGCCCGGCTCGCCAATGAGCACAGGATTGTTCTTGGTGCGGCGGCAGAGGATCTGCACCACGCGCTCCAATTCGCCTTCCCGCCCAACCAGCGGGTCCAACTGGTTTTCCATCGCCGCTTGCGTCAGGTCGCGGCTGAACTCGCCCAACAGGGAGGTTTCCTTGGGGCGGGTGGTGGCAGTCTTATCGTTCTGCACGCGGCTCAGTTCTTCGCGCAATGTGGAAAGCCGCAAACCGCGTTCATGCAGGATCTCCGCCGCAAATGACTTGTCTTCCCGCAAAAGGCCCAAAAGCAGGTGTTCTGTGCCGATATGCTTGTGCGCCAGGCGTTCGGCCTCCTCCGCGGCGTAGGCCAGCACGCGCTTGCACTCCTGGCTGAGGGGGAGGTCCACTGAGGTGGACACCTTCTCGCGGATCGGCGTCCGCCCCTCGATCTGTTTACGTATGGATTCAATCGAGGCGTGCGACCGCAGGAAGCGGTTGGTCAGGGCCTTGTCTTCGCGCAATAATCCCAACAGCAAATGCTCCGTCTCGATGAAGGGGCTGCCGAATTGACTTGCTTCATAGCGCGCGAAGAAGATAACACGCCGAGCTTTTTCAGTATACCTCTCGAACATAGCTCCTCAGTTCTTGGTGAAGCCCCGCCTTCCCTGCTGCCCGCCGTACGCCGGGAAGTGCAGGTGTCATCGAACTATTGGAACTACCCATTCCGTCAACTTTCCATTCGCCAACCGCAAGGTCCGATTGGCGCGACGGGCTAGGTCCAGGTTGTGCGTCGCCAGCACCGAGGTTAGATGATGCGTTCGATGCAGGTTCTCGAGCAGATCGACCACTCGGTCCGCCGTGCGATAGTCCAAACTTCCTGTAGGCTCATCTGCCAACAGGATCGCAGGGTGATTGGCCAGTGCCCGGGCCAGAGCCACTCTCTGTTGCTCCCCGCCCGACATTTCACCGACACGGCGATGTGATGCGTTCTCCAAGCCGACTTCGGCCAGCAATTCCCTTGCACGCGCCTGGGCGTCATTCATGCGACACCCTCTGATCAACTGCGGAATTGCAACATTTTCCAGCGCGCTGAACTCCGGCAGGAGGTAGTGCATCTGCCAGACAAAGCCTATCTTCTCATTACGATACAGAGCGCGTTCGTCGGCGCGAAATTCACTTAGCCGCCTTCCGTCAAAGTATACCTCACCCTTCGTCGGAGTGTCCAGAGCAGCCAGCAAGTGCAACAGCGTGGTTTTGCCGGACCCGGACTCGCCCACCAGCGCCACAAACTCACCCGCTTGCACTTCCACGCTCAGATCGTCAAGGACTATGACCTCTTCACTGCCGGAACGGAAGGACTTGGTCAGGCCGTGGGCTGTCAGAATTGCGGAATTTGTTGATTTGGTCATCGGGTCATCGGGCCATTGGCGGAACGGCCTTTCGTTTCTGTCGTGCTGTCCAGTGGGAAGCTGCAAAGATCGCGAGCAGCCCATTTGCCTCGGTTAGTAAATCCTGCATCAGGATTTCCCGAACGATGCCGGTGTCCATCAACAACTCCAGCCAAAAGACCGTTTCATCGGCTTCTTCAACGACGATTCCCATCCTGGATATGAACTCAGCATGGGAGCGTGATCGGCAAACCGCTCGATAATTTGCCGCAATGGAGGTGCCTGCGCGCATCACCTGCTTTCCGATAATCCTCGCTTCATCAGCCTTGGGGAGGCTTTTGAAAAGCCTCACGATCCGAATTGCAAATTCCTTGGTCCTCGCTCTCAACTGCTCAGCTTGTGTGACCATAAGTAAGTTTCTTTTCGGAGGACTCACCCCATTCACAATCGCCCGATGACCCGATGGCCCGATGAATCAATCTCCTCACTCATACCTGAGTATCTCCACCGGATTAAGCCTGGCTGCCGCCAGCGACGGATAGAGTGTTGCCAGGAAGCTAATCGTGATGGCCGCGATCGCAATCCACACGCCATCCAGCGGATGGGCGTGGAATGGCACCGATGA
>JARLGN010000297.1 GCA_031292775.1 Acidobacteriota bacterium
CGTCTGCTTGCCGATCTCAATGCAATCCAGAATATGGTTCAGCGCTGCTTTGCGAATATCCGCGTCAGGATTGCCCAGCGACCCGTTCTTGTAAATCTGGTCCTGGAAAACGTTGGGGTTGATGGCGCCCAGGCGAACACCAGCCTTCTTCGCCAAAGCGATGACCTCTGCCGTGCTCTTGAGCCCCTCGGGAAAATCCCAAAGGACGTGAGTCGCCACCGATGGGCAGCATGCCGTAAAGAGATTTACCTGTCCGGCATCATTTAGTTTTTCCTCTGTGGTCGTGGCCGCAGAGTCTTGAATGAATTTCCCAAATCTCGTGCCGGTATTTGCAAACCCCCATGAGGGGATTTCAATCGCAAATCCGTCGAGTGCCTTATGGATTAGTTCTGTTTGAGCTGAAGTTGTCATAATGTTCCTCCAAAACGTAGAGAGTCTATTGCCTGGCTCGTACATCGTCAAGATAAGATTCCCCTCCCGAAAATCAAGAGGGGTGAATTGCCCCCAGCGGCAAGTCAAGCTACTCCATGTAAAAGACTTCTTTCATCATCGCGAAGCGCTCACCGGGTTCGAGATTGGTGATGGGCTCGAAAAAAGGGGTCATCTCTTTCTGCCACCGCAAATTCGTGGGATCTTTGTCGAGCGTATCCCATGCGTGGTCAAAGTCCGCCACATTCATCACCAGAAACAGATCAAGCCCACGTCGGAAGACGGAATAGTCGGAAATCCCCACATCCTTCATCCTGGCCAGAAGCTCAGGCCAAACGTGCTGGTGGGCCTTCTCATATTCTTCAATAATGCCCGGTCGCAACCGAAGTTGAAATGCTACACGCGGCATTTGCTCCTCCTATTTTGCCAAAGTAACTACTGCCACCGCCAAGCCACCCAGGGTTACCTTATCGCTGCTAAGTTGGCTGCCGGCAGGTGGTTGGAAGGCTGTCTGCTGATCGACCACATCCACATGGCCATTGGCCACGCCGGGGATTGACACTACAACGGCGTGGTCCCGCTTGTTAACGAGCAGCACCTTTTGCTTGCCATCACGAGTGGTAAACCCGCGGGCGTACACATAGGGCGATTTATTGCTCGTGTCCATCAACTTGTCGCCCGGCCCGAAGTTATCGTGCAGCAGTTTGAGCACCCAAAAGCGGGCGTTGGGCTGGCCGGTTGTCCAATTCACCATGGACACCGACGGAAATTGCGTTGGGTACCCCACAAGCTGCGATTCTCCCGCATACTCAACACCCAACTTGGCGAGCTCGCCGAAAACATAAGCATACGTCGCGCCGGAGAGATTCCAATAGGAATTCGGAATCACGATGGGGCCGCTTCGATTGTCATTCGGGAGTATCGAGCCCAGCTCGTTGATGTCCGTCTGCGTGTCTGGCGAAAGCCGCTTGCGGATGGACTGCACATAACGCACCGTGTCCAGGAAATGATCCGCCTGCAGGAAGAAGGTGTACTGCTGGACTTCCGGGGTCTGGTCGGCCGCGGGAGTTGCATAAAAATGATAAGTAATCATGTCCAAGGGGATTCCGGGTTTGTGGTGGGCGTGATTCAGGAAGTACTCAAAAAAATCAGGCCCCCGCGAGGGACCCGCCAAGGCCAGGCCGGCGAACTTCATGTTGGGGGCGACCCGGCGGATCGCTGCCACCACGGCATCATAGCGTTCCGTATATTGCTCGGGCGTCATCTTGTGCTCGCCCTCGACCTCGTTAAAGACCTCCCAATAATCAATTTTGTAGTGGTGGCCGGAATTGTGCGTGACGCCATATTCATCCTTAAAGCCGCCCAGCGTGTACCAACTCACCAGGCGCGCGTAATAGTCACCCAATTCCTTCATGCTGGGATCGCGCAGTTCCGTCCCCTGCGTATAGTCCCACACCGGCTGGTCAGGATCGGCAGGGTATGCCACAGGCTTTGGTGTCTTGAACATCCATTGGGGGATGGTGCTGAAATTCAGCATCACGGAATGCCCCTTGGTGGCTTCCAGAAAGTCCACGGTCATGGGATCAATCAACGAAAAATCCCAGGAGGTTTTACCATCTTTGGGTGGCTCCAACTCCGCCACGGCCAGCTTGGGATACGGCAGCCACGGAACATACCGAACCACATCGCAGCCAATGTCATGCAAGGCGCGAAAGGCAGGATCGTGAAGGCTTGCACCCCGCCTCAAGGGAGGATTGACCACCACTTGGAGCGTGGGGGTCATCTTGGAAACTCGGAAGACCGAGTTCCAATCCACTGTGACCTGGTTGGAATTCTCGGCCGCCCAAGCGGCGCCACAAATAATTGCCGATAAAAGCACTAACAAGAACAGCGAACTAATAAGCTTTCGTACGATCATGGAATCACCTTCAGAAAAATATTTGCAATTGGGTATCAATGAGGACAGGGGTTCTGCTACCGGATGGAATATCTGCGCCTCAGGAACGGCGCTCATCATATCCGACTGTGAAGGTGGCAGCAAGGCAGATGTAGCAGGCGCTTGGCGAGGTTACCCGCCGCTACATCATCAAAATGGTTTCTATCAATTTGGAGATCAATGCTCCGAAGCAACGGGGTCCCATGCGGCAATGCCCCTGCCTCACGCATGATGCGTTTTGGGGTGAACCTTCACGGCCGCTTTCGGGGTTGCTGGTCTGGTAACAGTTTTGTGATCGGTGCTGCGCCGGCGTTTGCCGGTGTCGTGCCGGGCAGGCGTGTCGGGGGCAGGAGGCACTCCCCCCGCGCGGCGGTCACCAACGCGGCGGTCCATGCGCTTGCGGCCTTCCCGACGCCTGCTTTGCTTTCGCTTGTCGCTCAAATCATCTCCTTGAAGAAATTATTCGCAGTTCTGCATCGTAACACGGCCATCCCATCACCGTGCTCAGGGCAAACTATCCCCGGTCTCTCACGACGGGTTAGACCGCCGGCATGGTAAGGACCACCCGGTACTCCGCCTTGCCGCTGATCATCCTTGCGTAAGCTTCGGGAGCGCGTTCCAGCGGAAACTTTTCAATCATCGGCCGTACGCCGGTAAGGACGGAGAAATTGAGCGTATCCTCGGAATCCGCCGATGTGCCGCAAGGCCACCCCTGAAGGCCCCTGCGGCCCGTGATTAACTGGACGGGTGTTACCTGGATGGGCTCCATGCTCGCGCCCACCACCACCATTTTGCCGTTGGTACCGAGCCCATCGAACAGTACGGTCATGGCGTGGCCGCTCGGCGCGGTGGCCAGAATCACGCGCGCACCACCCAGTTTTTGCAATTGTTCCGCGGGACTGGAGGCCTGGCTATCGATGTAATGGTGTGCGCCGAGTTTTCGCGCCAGGGCGGCGTTGTCCGTCCCTCGGCTGACCGCTGCCACCTTGTATCCAAACTTGTTGGCAAACTGAATCGCCAGGTGGCCCAACCCGCCGACACCTTGTATCGCCACCAAGTCACCGGGCAGCGCGCCGCTGTGGCGCAGCGCATTGAAGGTCGTGATGCCCGCACAAAGCAGTGGAGCGGCTTCCTCCGCGGGAATGCCGTCGGGAATCAGCGCCAGGGCATCGGCGGGCGCCAGCATGTACTCCGCGTAGCCACCATCATAGGCGATCCCGGGAGTCGGCATGGTTTCGCAATTGATGAACTCCCCGCGGCGGCAGGAGCGGCAGTGACCGCAGTGGCCGCCATACCATCCCACTCCCACCCGCTGCCCCTTCGCCCAGCCGATCACACCGGCGCCGACCTCATCAACCACTCCGGCGATTTCATGCCCCGGGATGCGCGGATATTCGATGCCCGGCCAGTGCCCTTCCTTCGTAAACTCGTCACTGTGGCAGATTCCACACGCCTGCACGCGAACACGAACCTGGCCCGGACCCGGCTTCGGCACCTCACGCTCAGCCAATTCAATGGGTCCCCCGGCCTTGCTCACTTGCGCAACTTTCATTTTTGCCATGGATATTCTCCTTTAAATGAAATTTCGAAATCAGCGTACCTGCGATTGAGATCATTAAATAATAGCCCGGATGGGGAATGGAGCAATAGAGGTCATGGGTTAAGGTGCCGGACAGGCAGAGACCCCTCACCCGACCTCGTCCCTCGGCCACCCTCTCCCCTCGGAGAGGGCGGTGGTCTTCTTGGCGCGCCTCCGCGCACATCGACTATTCCCCTCTCCGATGGGGAGAGGGGAGACCGCAAGGCGGAGGGGGCCCCACGCTCTGCTGGTTGTGGGGGTGAGGGGTCTTTTCCCAACGCTCGGCATCCCTCAAGAAACCTACTCCCGGAGCTGTCGAATTTCAACTGTCTCCCCGGCAGAGCCGGGGGATCTCGCTACGCAATCAGAGATACCGAATGGATGTTTCCTGGAAGTGTTTCTGTTCAAGCTGGCGGGCGATTCGCTTGATGATGTTGCGCCGCAGGTCCAATTCCGCGGGGATGCTGGGGTCCTGGTGGGCTTCGTTGATCCGCGTCCCCACGACGAACTGAACGATGTCGCTGTCGAGCAACAGCGAAACCAGTTGGCGGACAGCGTTCCGTGCGAGCGTATCCGGGTTCACGCCATCTTCCAGCAGACTCGCCACTTTTGCCAGAGTGATGGTTCCCTCGGTGATCAGGTCCACGCCCTTCATGCGGGAAGTGGGAGGAACCTCGGGATCGAAGAAATCGAGGTCCATGGCAATATCGCGTTTGAGCAGTCTCCCCAAAATATTGGCGGTGGTTCCCCCGCAGACGACCTTGCGCCCGTCAAAGGTGTTCACCAGCCGGGCAAGTTCCGGGTCCTTGTCGCGCGAGAAAGGCGGACCGGTCAGAACCAGCAACCGGCGCGGGTTGCGGAAGTACATCACGCCGCAGGTAATGTCATCACGGGGGCCGATGCAATCGACTTCCTGCGCCTTGGCGGCAATCTTCTTCGCGAGCGCGCTGGCGGAAATTCCCTGATCTCTGGAGACCGTTTCCTCGACGAACTTCTCCACATTCCTCATGCCCCAGCCGAGAGGGGT
Source organism: Acidobacteriota bacterium (assembly GCA_031292775.1). Lineage (GTDB taxonomy): Bacteria > Acidobacteriota > Terriglobia > UBA7540 > UBA7540 > Bog-366. The sequence goes on from JARLGN010000297.1 coordinate 4,972, forward strand.
GCGAAACTCCCCCATGCCGGCCTGCGAGACGCCATCGGAAAAGAAGACGATGCGGTCTCCCAATCGTGCTTGAAATTGCGCGAAGCTAATCCGGCGTTCCTGCCACTTCTTCAGGTGAATATTGGATTTTTCGACGGGAAAGATTTTGCCATCGCGGATGATGATGAAGGGGGGATTTTCATGCTCGATGATGCGCGTATTGCCCAACGTGTCCATGTCAACAATGGTAAAAGTGGAGTAGCTGATCTTCCGGACGCTGCAAATCGGCAGCGTGTCCATAATGATTTCCGCCGTCCGCTTGATATCGATAAAGCTGGAGGTGTACTTGAGAGCCATGGTGGCCGTGAGCGTGGCGAGGACGTTGGCTTTCACCCCGCTGCCCAATCCGTCGGACAACACCGCGATGGTGCGATTTTCTTCCTTAAACTTGCGGGAGAGAAAGATATCGCCCGAGGCAATCTGCCCGTTCTTCGCGCTCTGGCAGTAATCCACCTCGATAAAGTTCCTGCGGGCGGTGCTAGGCATTTTCTTCTTCTTTTTCTTCCACGTCCTCGGGGGAGAATGACTCCACAATGGAATTCAGGGTGATTTCGGACTCCGCCGCGTTCTCGCCGATCAGGAAGGCGATTTGTTGCACGGTCTTGAGGTTCTGTTCGATCACCTGGCGCGCGCGCTTGATGATCTGTTCCTTGCGCACGGCGGGCTCGGTGATGTCCTCCAGAATGCCTCCTACCAGGGAATTCTTTTCAATGCTGAAAATGGAGGCGTGCAGAATTCCTTTGCGGTGCCGGATGTCTCTATCAATGATGTCGATCCCGGTTTCCAGCACGCTGCTGAACAGGCTGTGAAAAGGCGCCACTTCTTCCAAGTCCACACCCTCCAGGCCGGGATTGGTTTCCGTAGCCAGGCCGGTGCCATCTGCAAAGAGACGAATGAAGCTGGGGTTGCACTCAATGATCTTCAGGTCCGCATCCACAATGACGACGGCCGCCGGCATCTTTTTCATCAGCGCGTTGGCCTTCTTCTGCGCCAGCTTGCGCATGTAGGCGGTGCACATGTTGCGCTCCGCCTTGCCACCGAGGAAGGCTCGGGCAAACTCGCGGCAGGAATCGTAACCGCAACCGCCGCAGTTCAGCTCGTCCTCCGGTGAGTACATGGCAACGCCGCGCAACATACTGGAAAGCTCCTCATCGGTGTGATCGGAAAAGGGGATGGATTCCGGTTCGTACTCTTCCAAAATGGGAACGGCATTGTCATGGGACGCCGCCGGCAAATGGGGCTGGGCATACTCGATAACCTGGTACCGCTTCAGTGCCGAGGCGCTCTTGATGGCCGCGCTTGGACCATTCACGCAGCCGCCCTCGCAGGCCAGCAGCTCGATAAAGATGTTCTGATCAGGGTGCAACTCCTCCAGGCCGCGGAGCGCTTTCTCAATGTTTTGAACTCCTGAGAACGCCATGAAGCGCACGTCATTGTGCGCGCAGGTTGCCTGCACGCTTGAGATCATTCCCCCCTCAATGGGGTATAGAGCGCCGTCGTGGGCGGATTCCGGAATGAATTGATCCTGAGTGGATTCCTCAAGGGATTCCACCTGGATGCGGGCATCCGCCAGCCAGTGCTTCAAATCGTCAAAGGTCAGGGCAACATCCAGAAGTTCAGGGTGCGCCTCGGCTTCAAGTTTCTTGGCGATGCAGGGTCCGAAGAAGACGATTCCGATGCCTTGACCGTATTCGCTCCGCAGCATCTTGCAATGCGCTAGCAGGGGTGAGAGGAGGCTGGTGAGGTGCTTGGTGGACTCGGGCAGGTACTTGCGGATGTAGCTGACCGCGGTTGGGCAGGCGGTGGAAACCAGGATGTTTCCGGAATCCTGCTTCAGGCAGGCGGAAATATTGGCGGAGACCTGCTGCGCCCCCAGGGCGGTTTCCGAGACGCCATAAAAGCCGAGGCGCTTCAGGGCCGCGATGAGTTGGCCCGGCCGAAGCGTGGAGAATTCACTGATAAACGAAGGCGCGAGTGAGGCGATGACCTGGGTCTTGGATTTAAGCAGGTGCTTTGCTTCAGGAATATCATCCCGCACCTTCTTGGCTCCGTGCGGACAGACCGCCACACAATGGCCACAAAGAATACAGAGGTTCGAGATGACGGAGGCATAACCGCGCGCCACCTTGACGGCCTTTACCGGGCACTCACGGATGCACTTGCGGCAGTCCTGGCATTCGGTTTGCGCCGTATAAATTGGAGTCATGCGGGCCATAAATCACCCTTTCGCGAAGCATCCTTCCAGAATCGAAGACAGCGTCGAGGAATCGACCCGGTGATAAGTCTGGCCATTAACCACCAGGTTCGGTCCCTCCTTGCACAAGTTCTGGCAGAGTTGGCCGACCAGCTTGACGTCGGCCTGAAGGTCGTTGGACTTCAAATAATCCTGGATCAATCCCAGGTTTTTCGAGTTTCCCCGGGAGAAGCAGGAGCTTCCCATGCAGATCACGATTTCGACGGGTGATTGAGTCATTGTACGCGCCCTCCCGGGCCTGATCCCACGCTGCGGCCAATGGAGGCAATGCGCTGATTCAGGCATGAGTAACAGGTTGATGCGGTCTCGAAAATGCACGCTTTGGACGGGTAGATCTCATAAAGGCTGCGGTAAACAACCGGCGTAAGGTTCGGCATTACCACATTGGCGCCACGCTCAAGTCCCAGTTCGCGTCCGTTACGAAGGTTGATGGTGGCCAGGGCTGTGGTGCTGGGGATGTTGGCGTTCGGGCAGACCAACCGCGTAAGCGCCACCACTTTGTAGACCATCTCTTCCGTATTGGGAACCTGTGCGGAGGCGTCCACGTTCCGCCGCCAAAGGCCTGAACCGAGCGGCGTGGCGGGATGAGAGATGTAGGGACCCACACCGATCATGTCGAGATTCAGCCGGCGGAACATTTCAATGTCAGCAGCCAGACTTTCAAAGGTCTGGCCGGGAATGCCAATCATCACGCCGCTTCCCGCTTCGTAACCAAGCTGTTTCAGGGTCTTCAAGATGGCGATGCGATCGGAGGGCGCGGCTCCCCGCGGCGGGTGGATGAGTGCGTACAGGGCCGGGTCAGAGGTCTCAAAGCGGAGAAGATAACGGTCCGCTCCCGCTTCGCGCCAGGTCCGCAAATCTTCAACGGGGCGCTCTCCCATGCTCAGCGTCACGGCCAGCGGAGTTTCCTGTTTGATGCGGCGGACGATTTTCGCCAGCCATTCGGTGCGGATTCCGTAGTCCTCCCCCGCCTGCATCACCACGGTGCCGTAACCGAGCGTCACCGCCTCCGTCGCGCACCCCAGAATCTCTTCGCGGCTCAGGCGATAGCGCTTAAGGTCGCGGTGCGAGGCCCGGAGCCCGCAATACCCGCACTCGCGCACGCAGTAGTTCGAGATTTCGATCAGCCCGCGCAGGTGGACCGCATCGCCCACAGTCTGGCGGCGCCGCCCGTCAGCCTCCGCGTACAACTCGGACAGTGCCTGGGGATCTTCTTCCCGCAGCCACTTAAGGATTTCCGCTTTGTCGAATATATTCGTCTCACTCATCTTGCTTCTGCCTACATCCGAAGCCACGGCAGTGGCGACGTCCTGCTAGTATCCCCCGGCAGATCCGGGCTTTACGATGCTGGCCCCTCAAAGGGGCCGGACAGGACAGAGACCCCTCACCCGACCTCGTCCCTCGGCCACCCTCTCCCCTCGGAGAGGGCTGTGGTCTTCTTGGTGCGCCTCCGCGCACTTCGAGCATTGCCCTCTCCCTTGGGGAGAGGGGGGACCGCAAGGCGGAGGGGGCCCCACGCTCTGCTGGTTGTGGGGGTGAGGGGTCTTTTCCCAACGCTCTGCATCCCGCAAGAAACCTACTCCCGGAGCTGTCGAACTTCTACTGCCTCCCCTGCAGAGACTGAGTCTCCCAACGGACAAGCACAGATCAAATCCCGCTGCTAACCCGCCGTGACTTTCAGCGGCGGCCGGGACTTCCACTGGCCGCGCGTAAAGTCGGGAAATGCCACTGCTCCGCTCCCTTGCGCCACAGACATTTCGGTCAGCGGCCTGATGGCACTC
>JARLGN010000298.1 GCA_031292775.1 Acidobacteriota bacterium
CCCGTTCCTGCCACTGCACTTTTCAAAAAAGTTCGACGTGAATGGGGCATTCCTTTTCGCCTCTCGGATCAGCTTATTTATTCTTTCGCGACTGGATTTCCGGCACAGTGCCGCGAAGCGCGATTCAATCTGGGTTGGCATTCTGAATCGCGCGTCGCCGGGAGTATACAGGCTCTCACCCATGATCGGCATGAAAACTATTCTCCGATGGGGCCATTCCAATGCGGACAGGATCGAGCCTTTCCGCCTGAGTGTGCTAACATCGCCGACTGCCATTGTGGAAATGGCGACGCCGTAGTTGCCGGGCGTGTGCTCGCATCAGAGTTTGGGAATTTTGCTTGACAACGCCCTATACCCAATTGGAAGCGCTTATAAGGGTTCAGGCCCATCGCGCAGGTCATAGTTTAGGAGGACTTATTGTCATGAAGGCGCCCCGGTTGTTTGTATTGGCATTGTGTCTGATATTGGTTCCGTCATTCATCCTCGCGCGGCCTGCCGACCCTCGTCCCTCTTTGGGACCGGCTCACGTCAGCCTGAATGGCGCCTGGAAACTTTTCTATTTTCCCCAGGGCAAGTTTAAGATTTCCAACCCTGACCAACTGAAGACCCACGGGTTGACTCCCATCGAAGCGATGGTTCCCGGCGAGACGGCTCTCGATTTATCACGCAAGGGAATCCTGCCCGCGGATCTTTTCTTCGGTGAGAACATCACGAAGCTGAAAGCCTATGAACTCTACGAGTGGTGGTACCAGCGCGAGTTTGCCACGCCCACAGGCACGGCAGGCCGCAAGTTGGAGCTTCACTTCCGCGGAGTGGACTGCCTCGCCACTTATTGGCTGAACGGAAAGGTCATCGGCGAATCGCAGGATTCGATGATTGACTACAGCTTCGATGTGACGGGCAAGTTGAATGCGAATGCGCCCAACGTGATTACCATCCGGCTGCGGTCGCCCATCATCGAAGCCGCCGGCAAGGAATACGACCCGGCGTACACCGTCAAAGCTTTGGACACGAATCAGGAGGCCAATTGGATTCGGCGGCCCCCGCACAGTTACGGTTGGGACATCATGCCGCGCGCGGTGACTTTTGGCTTGTGGCGCCCCGTCGAACTCATCGTCCACGCCCCGCAAGAAATCACTGACATGTATTTTACGACGATCGAAGCGGAGGGCAATCACGCCAAGCTGATCGTGACTTACCAACTGGCGACGGAGCTGGAACTCATTCCGCAATTGCGCCTGCGACTGGTGGCACGGTGCGGCGATTCCACGTTTACTCACGTCCAGAAGGTGCAGTTTCCCGTCGGACGGATGGAAATCGACGTGCAGAACCCCAAGCTCTGGTGGCCGCGCGGTTATGGCGATGCGAACCTTTACAAGGTCACAACAGAACTGCTCCAGGACGATAAAGTTGTAGCGACGCGCGACGACACAATTGGAATCCGCAAAGTCGATCTGGTTCGCACTGAAATCACCACCATGGAGAAGCCCGGCCAGTTCATGTTCAAGGTGAACGGCGTGCCGATTCTGGTAAAAGGTTCGAACTGGGTTCCGGCCGATGCGTTTCATAGCCGCGATGCCGCGCGTTACGAGAAGATGTTGGCGCTATTCGTCGACCTGAAGTGCAACTTCCTGCGAAGCTGGGGCGGGAATGTTTATGAGGACGACGCGTTCTTTGATATCTGCGATCGCAACGGAATCATGGTGTGGCAGGACTTCGCGCTGGCCGACGCGGTTTATCCGATCACGGATGATTTCCTCGACATCATCCGGAAGGAAGCGGTGGCCGTGGTCCGCAAGCTGCGGAATCATCCTTCCCTGGCGCTCTGGGCGGGTGACAACGAGGTGGACGGCGCTTACCTGTTCCACGGACTCGACCCGGCGCACAATAAGATCAATCGGGAGGTTATCCCCGAGGTGGTTTTTCGCTGCGACCCTTACCGCCAGTATCTTCCCAGCTCGCCCTATATTTCACCTGAGGTGGTGGCCGCGGGCACTCACAAGCTGATGCCGGAAGAGCACCTGTGGGGCGCGCGGGATTATTTCAAAGGCACTTACTACACCGAGCACACCGCGCAATTCGTCAGCGAAATTGGTTACAACGGCTGCCCGGGGCTTTCCTCGCTCAAGCGGTTCATCGACGCCGAGCACTTGTGGCCCTGGCAGAATAACCCGCAATGGATTCTTCACTCCTCCAGCACGGTGGGAGATCCTTACCAGAATGTGGTGCTGGCCAATGAGGCGACGGAACTGTTCGGCACGGTGCCGAATAAATTGGAAGACTTCATCCTGGCCACCCAGATCACCCAGGCGGAAGCGATGAAGTTCGTAATTGAAATGACCCGTCTGAACAAGTGGAAGAACACCGGCATCGTCTGGTGGAACGTCATTGACGGCTGGCCCCTGCTGAATGCTTCCGTGGTGGATTATTTCTTCAACAAAAAGCTCGCTTATTACTACATCCGGCGCGTGCAGGAGCCCGTGTGCGTCATGGTGGATGAACCCAAAGACTGGCACTGCCGCGTAGTGGCCGGAAATGACTCGCGGGAAGATGCCAGTGGCCATTACCGCGTTTGGGACGCCGACTCGGGAGAAACTCTACTCGAAGGGGACTACGCCACCAAAGCGAACGAAAATCTCGAACTGGGGACAATTCCCGTGTTCCATTCCGGCAAGCGGCTTTTCTTGATTGAGTGGACCGCGAACGGCAAGAAGTACGCAAATCACTACATGCAAGGGATGCCGCCGTTCTCCCTCGATCAGTACCGGTTGTGGCTTCCCAAAATTGCGGCATTGGAAGAGGGGTTTGATGCCGCAAGCATTGGGAAGTGATTCCGTCGACGCAGGGGCAGGCCTCGTGCCCATAAGCGCCAAGGTAATTCTTGAGCTCCCTGGGAGATAGCACGGTAAAGGATTTCACCACAGAGCGCACAGAGAGCACAGAGAAAAGTACTTCTGTTGGCTTCGGCATTTTTCGGTTCCTTTTTTGTTTGCCTTCATCTTTTCTCCGTGCCTTCTCCGTGGCCTCCGTGACCTCTGTGGTGAATCTTTTCTTCGCGGGTCATTTCGTATCTTAGCGCCTATGGGCCTTGTGCCTGCCCTCCCCGTCGCCAATTCCGACACCGGGCGGCCGCGAGAAACACCTGCGGCGAGCGCTTGAACGCCTTCATAAAATGACATAATATGAAGATATGCCAATGACGTCTCTAAACATCTCTTTGCCCGAAGTTCTAAAGGCCTACGTTGAAGGCCAGGTTGCATCCGGAGACTGGGGCACGCCGAGCGAATACGTCCGGGAGTTAATTCGCCAGGACAAGGAACGCCGCATGGCCAACCTGGAACAAGAACTGCTGGCGGCCGCCCGAGGTCCCAAGATTGAGGTGTCGATTGCCGAGATTCGAAAGAAAGGCTTAATTACGGCACTCCGCGAGCGGGTCCGGACCCGGTGAAAGCACCTCACATTACCCTTAGTGATGCGGCCGTGGCGGATATCTTGGAGAAAGCCGAGTATGGCATTTTCTGGCGCTCGTGTTAAAATTCCCTCATGCAGAATTGGAGAGAACGCATCAGCGTGAATCCGGCCGTTTGTCATGGCAAAGCCTGTATCCGGGGAACTCGGATCATGGTTTCCGTGATCATTGATAACATCGCCGCCGCTGTCCCACGCGATGAAATCCGATCGAGCTATCCGGCCCTAACCCCTGCGGATATCGACGCCGCCCTTGCCTACGCCGCCGAGCTGACCCGTGAGGGAACGGTGGACTTGCCCCTGGAAATAAATGCGTGAAATTCAAGATTGTTGAGTCCGACCGCATCCGCTTCCGTGAAGCTTGACACCCTCTTGAATATGCAAGTAGCGAAGCTCGATCAGCGTCGCTACAATCCCGGGCTGATAACTTGCCCCTGTGGCTGCTATCGACGCTCAACTTGCTGCGAGTCTTGCGGGCCGCTTCCGGCTGATCCGGCAACTGGGTCAGGGCGGCATGGGTGCGGTCTTCCTCGCCGAGCAGATCGCCGTGGGCAACCGTCCGGTGGCGCTGTAAAGGGTCCTGAACCCAAAGGGTTTTGCCTTTTCTCCTTGCTCGCCACTTGTCACTAGTCACTTGTCACTGCCCTTGAGGAATCCGGCCAGGCCGACGACGGCACGCCTTACATCACCATGGAGTTTCCGGAAGGTGACTCTCTCCGCCAGGCCCTAGAATACTCACCACAACCTCAGTTGGCTGGCGCGACGGAGCCGCGACCAAACCTGTCGGGACCGGCGGCGCTGGTCCGAGGCCGAACGCCGTTCGGCCCTACATCGCGCGCAAAATGTTTCCCCAAGAACCAAAACTTTACAGTATTGCAATGCAGAGCGCGGATTTGCCACCCACGGACGAGGCACAATTCATGGTTCGAGCCTGCGCGTAGCGCCTTGGAGTGCGGCAGCAGCAGATGCCGCCTTGGAATACCGTAGAGGTCGACAGCGCGAGATTCGATCCTGATATGCACCAAAAGATGTTGTGGTTGCATTTAGTGACACTATGTGCAAGCATGGTTGCATATGGTACAAAGGCGTTTCTGGTTACAACTCATTGAGCGGGCATGGCGGGAGCGATCAGTAGTCTGGTTGGCAGGGGTACGCCGCGTGGGAAAAACCTGTCTCAGCCAGAGCCTCCCCGACACAGAGTATTTCGACTGTGAGCTTCCGCGGGTGCGGCGGATGATGGAAGGCCCGCAGGGATTCCTTGACAGCCTGCGTGGTCGCCGGATTGTATTGGATGAAGTCCACCGCCTTCCCAACCCGTCCGAATTGCTGAAAATCGCGGCAGACCACTACCCCCATATCCGAGTCCTGGCAACGGGTTCGTCCGCACTGGGCGCTTCCGCCAAATTCAAGGACACGCTGAGTGGGCGCAAGCGGGACCTTTGGCTGACTCCAATGAGTCTCGCCGACCTGGGCGATTTCAAACATCCTGACCTCCAGCATCGCTTTCTGCATGGCGGGTTGCCCCCCTTCTTCCTGGCCCGCGAACTTCCCGAGCGTGACTTTCAGGAATGGCTGGATGCTTACTGGGCCAAGGACATCCAGGAGCTCTTCCGGCTTGAAAGCCGCAGCTCCTTTCAGAAATTCGCGGAGTTACTGGTGGCGCAAAGCGGCGGCGTATTTGAGGCTACTCGCTTCACAAGCGCGTGCGCAGTGAGCAGACCCACCATTGCCAACTATCTAAAGGCGCTGGAGGCCACTTTTACCGCGCACGTCATCCGCCCCTTCAGCAGCCACCGCGCCGCCGAAATCGTGTCCGCGCCCAAGGTCTACGCCTTCGATACGGGTTTCGTCTGTTACCATCGCGGCTGGCAGGAATTGCGCCGACAGGACTTGGGAGATCTTTGGGAGCACTTCGTGTTGAATGAAATCATGGCACAGTTGCAGAGCCGCCAAATATTCTACTGGCGGGATAAGCGCGGGCATGAAGTGGATTTCATTTTGCCGACGCGACGGCAGGAACCCCTGGCGCTGGAATGCAAATGGTCCGCTGACGCTTTTGAGGCCGCCAACCTACACGCATTTCGACGGATTTATCCAAAAGGCGAAAACATCGTGGTGGCCCACGACGTCGACCGGGCCTATCGCCGCAACTACGGGGAGATCAGCGTGCGCTTTGAGAGCTTGTCCTCCACCGTTTCCAGAATCTTGTCACCATCGCCGCCCAAGCCGACACAGCAGGAAAGGTAGCGCGTCTCTGAATTGTTCTTGGCATCCGCGGGTTGTATGCTCGACAACGGGCAGGCGGCTGCGGGGCGAGTTCAGCCCGTGCAAGTCTCGCCGCTTGCGCGGATACTTTCTCTCTACCCAACGACGGGCGTTATTTCGAGCCGCAGGGCTGTGCCCTGCGCCAGCCCTCTCGTCTCATCCGTGGCCTGATCTGACTTCTTAACGGTGGCATCCCGATGCCTCGGGGCGCCCTCCGCATGGAAGGCATCAGCCTTGACAACAGGCAGGAGTGCCTGTGCCACCCATTTCCCGACTAGCGTTTCAGCTTACGCGCCGCGACCTGAGGCGGGCACTTCTTGCCAGGTATCGCTGATCAAGCGCTTGCCGAATGAGGGTCTTGATCACTGCCTGCCGGCTGATGTTCAATTCTTGCGCGGTGCCATCCAACTCTTTCAGCATGGAAGGGGCAAAATCCACGTTCACCCTGCGAATCGGTTCCATCATCCGTCCCGAATTGGTGAAAAAGCGCGAAACGTTCTCACCGCGATCGGCGAGCCGGGCAATCTTCTCGGCGGAAGTAGGATTGAGGGTTTTACTCGTTTTCTTCATAAAGCTGCCGCTCCTCTTGGGTGGCTTTCCACAGAGTTACAAGATGGTAATACTCGCCTTCCCTGTCCTCTCTCACCTCGAAGATGACGCTGTAGAGGCGTTCTTCCACCCAACCAATGATCCGATCGATCAGGGAGCTTGCTTCTTGCCCAACCAAAGTAGATCGATGGGCTCGTGTTTGGCGAGGTGCCACAATTCGGGGTCCCCGGTTACCAGGATGGCGTTTTGATCCCGGGCAGTTTGTGCGGCAAAGGCATCCGCGTAAGAAATAGGGTAGCGGCTTTTCAAGCGCGCCGCACCCAGGATCAACTTTCGATCGGGGAGGAGCGCTTGGATTGGCATCATGGCGAGGTCGGCAAGGAACCGCTCGGCGGGTGCGGCCCCGTGGCGCTTGGCGATCAGGTAGAAGACTTCGCCGACGTTGATCAACGAGATGCTGACCTTGGCTGCGCCGCGCGAAGCCTGCTCCAGAAGGTCGCGCACTTTGGCGCGGGCCGGTTCTTCACCCTGGAGCCAGCCGATTATTGCCCAGGAGTCAAGAACGCTTGCGGTCACGCGTCAACTCCTTCTGCCGATTGCGCGCCAGATCCCCCAGGAGATCAGAACCTTTGAAGCGTCCTTCCCACTCCCTCCAATTCCCCGTCAGCGCTTTCCGCAGGATCACCTCATCACCCTCAACCCTCACCGATAGGCAGTCGCCCTCACTCAGACCCAACTGATCCCGGACCTCTTTGGGAAGGGCCAGTTGTCCTCGCGAGGATACATGGGCTTTCATCATGGCATCCACCTCCAGTCTTACTTTAAAGTAAGACTGACATTAATTCAAGACGGTTCTGGATGCGTTTCCTTGCTGGTATAATCAAATGGGCGTTCAGGGGGAATCAGATCATGCGGCTGGGTATCGATTTCGGTACAACTCGGATCATTGCTGCGTTCGTCGATCGGGGCAACTACCCGGTGGTGTCGTTCACGCCTCCGGACGGAACTTCCCGCGATTGGTTCCCTTCCCTGGTTGCCGTCAAAGACCAGCAGCGCGTCTATGGTTGGGAAGCGTGGGCGGCGCAGGAGGAACCCGGCTGGACGGTCGTGCGATCGATCAAGCGAGCCTTGGAAGGCGCGGGTCCGGAAACCCTGGTTCAAATCGCCACCCAGACCGTTTCCATGATCCAATTGCTGGTTGAGCTCTGTTCGGCCCTGCGGACCAACCTGCTGGAGCATTCCAACTTGCCCAGCGTGGAGGCAGGCCTTTTGGAAGTGATGCTGGGCGTCCCGGCGAATGCCAACAGCAACCAGCGCTTCCTGACGGCCGAGGCGTTTCGGCAAGCCGGTTTCCACGTCTTGGGACTCTTGAATGAACCTTCGGCTGCGGGCATCGAGTTTGGCCACCGCGACCGGGCTTCACGCCAGAAGGAAACCCCAAGCCACATTCTTGTGTACGACCTCGGAGGGGGCACTTTTGATGCCTCGCTTGTCGAGTTGGATCAGAACGATCATCGCGTAATCGCTTCGGAAGGTATCGGAGCGTTGGGCGGAGACGATTTTGATGAAATCCTCGCGGAACTGGCTCTGGATTCCGCGGGGATTGGCCCCGGCGAGCGCGACAGCCTGACGCAGGCGGAGATGTTTCGCCTTCACGAGGAGTGCCGTGCCCAAAAGGAAAGCCTGCACCCGAATACGCGGCATATCTCCGTTGACCTGGGGGCCGCGCGCGAAGGCTGGCCGGAAGTCTCCTTGCAGGCCGCCAGCTTCTATGAGCGCTGCCAACCGCTGGTGCAGGAAACCTTGCACGCCACGGAAGATTTGTTGATGGCCCACGGTTATGGCCCCGCCGGATCCTCTTCATCGGCTCAGGCCCGGGAGCAACAACTTGACGCCCTTTACGTCACGGGCGGGGGAAGCGAACTGGCGATAGTGGCGCGCATGCTTCGCGAGGTATTCGGCCGCCGGGTAAAGCGCTCCGCCTACACTCGCAGCGCCACGGCCATCGGTTTGGCAATTCAGGCGGATGCGCAGGCAGGGTACGTTCTGCGCGACAAGTTTACTCGCCACTTCGGGGTCTGGCGGGAAGCCGACCAAGGCCGAACCGTGATTTTTGATCCGCTGTTCTCCAAGGGCACGCAGTTGCCGGCGCCGGGAGAACCGCCCCTGGTGCAAGCGCGCCAGTACACGCCCGTCCACAACATTGGCCACTTCCGCTACCTCGAATGCAGTCACCTTACCGATGAAGGACGCCCCAGCGGCGACATTACCGTTTGGGACGACATTCGCTTCGCCTTTGACCCGGCGCTGCGCAACACTCCGGACCTTCACCGCCTGCCCGTCACCCACCTTGACCAGGGCCTTCAACTACAGGCGGAAGAGAGCTATTCGTGCGACGCCGGTGGAACACTCAAAGTCACGATCGCGACTCAGCCAGAAGGTTATACCCGCTCGTACCGCCTGGGCTATTGGGCGATGAGCGATAAGCGGATCGTCCCCGGCAGGAAGAAAAAAGGATCCACTCCTAACTAACCCAGCAGCAGAACAAACAGAGTCGCCAACTTCGCAGCGTGGCGCCAGCTAACCACCCCGTCGCTCGGCGCGCCACCCCTCCTGAATCAGGAGGGGAGTTTTAAGGCTCCCCTCCTCAGATGAGGAGGGGTGGCGCGCTGAGCGACGGGGTGGTCTGAATCGGTGATGCTGATAAGCACGGCAGCGACGCGTTTTCCCACAGCCTGTTCAGCCCCGCCAACCCGCACGGCGCAGCGAGCAGGATTACGGCCAGGATGGCGTTTACCACAGGTTTTGCGCCTGACATTCGGCGCCCGTCAGAAAACGATAAACACGAATAAGTTCTCATCGCAGATCATGCCGCTCATGAATCTAACCGCTTGCGGGCACTACCTGCGGCGGAGTATACATCATGCTCGCTATAAACGGACCGCGCGGCCGGGGAAGTGACCCGGATGTGCCGCCCCAATTGATCATTTGCACGGGCGAAGCGCCACGCTCGGTGTTGTGAGGGCGCATGGCCGTGCGCCCCTGCTTCAGGAAGAGGAATTATGAATAAAGAAAATAGATCGACTTCACAAATGACACGCCAATCCTTTCTGAAAGCTACGGCCTTGCTGCCGCTGGCCGCCCTCCATCCCGGTCAGGCCGATGCCGCACCTCAGCAGGACGCGACCGGGGACCAGCGGACGCAACCAAAATTGATCCAGGCCGGCAACGCACATTTTCGGTTCGACCTCACCGCAGGGCACGGGTTGAAGACAGGATTGGTGCACGCCCCATCAAGCCTCGAATTGGCGGAGGGGGAGTACAGTTACTCCTTCGGGACGCCGTTATTTGCGGAAGCCTCCTCCCATCGAACCGGCGACGTCACAACCGTTGATCTGGTTGGCAACACGGGTACTGGTATCGAGATCCATCAGAAGTTTCGGATTCCTGACAACAAGCCGTGGATCGAAGAAGAGGTCATTGTCGGAAACCGAAGTCCGCACCCCCTGGCCCTGTCCGGCGCGCGTTGCGGGTTCGTGCTTCCGCTAAAGGTGGGAGCCAATTCGGTGGAGTCCGGCCTGAAGGATTTCAAATTCACGGCAGTTCCCTATCGGCGTGAGCCCGCCGGCAATCGCACCCAGTACGCGGATTACACGCTCTTCCAAGTCCTTACGCAAGCGCGCCGCTCGAATCTACGAGCACGGATCCCGGTTTCGCAGTCTGGCAATATCGTCACAGCAAGAGTCAGCGGAAGTGGAATTGTTGAAACCCTCTATCCGCAATACGCATCGGAAGGCTGGGTCCTTACGGATGGCCGCCGCGGATTCCTGCTAACCAAGTACTGCCAGGAAGGAATGGAGTGGGCATTGCTTGATTCCGTACCAATGAGCGAGGAACGCGTCGGGCTGCGGTGGGGAGGCTGTGGCATTTTTCAAGGTGATCCGGAAAACGGCGCCGGGCTCGCTCCCCAGTCATCACATCGATTCGGAGTGAGTCGCATCACGGCATTCGAGGGCGGCATCGAGGAAGGCTACTACGCGTTTCGCGCCGAAATGGAATCCCGGGGGCACGGCTGCCCGCAGGGATTTAACCCACCGGTCCATTGGAATGAGCTGTACGACAACAAGCTCTGGTGGCTGCCCGGCGGGGGGTCCGCCGAGCCCGAAAAACGCAAGCAGTTCTACACGCTGGACTCCATGAAGGAAGAAGCAGCCAAGGCCCGCGACATTGGGTGCGAAGCTCTCTACCTGGACCCGGGCTGGGATACGCGGATGGCTTCCAAGATTTGGGATGAGCCGCGACTCGGCAGGCTTAAGGATTTCACCGCCATGCTCCGGCGGGATTACGGCCTGGGTTTGTCGCTGCACGCGCCTCTCTCCGGGTGGTGTGATCCTTCAACTTATTCGCGCGAAATGGACCGGATGAACCCCGATGGCAGTCGAGTGGAACTGTCGCTGTGCGGCGCATCACGGCAGTATGTGGACGAATCTCTCGCTCGGTTTCTGGCCCTGGCGCGGGACGGCGCCATTTTCTTTATGTTCGATGGCACGGCATGGGCCGGGGAGTGCTGGGACCCTCATCACGGCCACCCGGTTCCCTCCCGGCGCGAAGACCATGTGGCGGCGACGAACCGTCTGGCCTGCCTGGTCCATTCCCAATACCCCGAGGTCCTGATCGAAATGCACGATCAGATTCTGGGCGGAACTTACTTCCGCTACGTCCCAACGTATTATGGCCACGGAAAATGTCAGCTTGATGGGGCGGCCAATCCCACTCACGGGTTTGACACCGTTTGGGCTTTCGAGTTGATGTGGGATCCCATGACCGACCTGGTGGGCGGCCACAGCATCGCGCTCTATTATTACAACCTGGCCTACTCCCTGCCCCTCTATATTCACATCGACTTGCGCAAGGACAATGCCCAATGCCTGATGTTCTGGTGGAATGCCTCCACCTGCCGGCATCTCGGAATCGGGGGAACCCACACCGATCCCGCCGTCCGCAAGTCTCAGAAGGAGGCCATGGCGGCATACCGCAGGCTCGCACCCGTCTTCAAGTCGGGGACGTTTTACGGGCTGGGGGAAACGGTGCACGTCCACGTCCATCCCTCGAAATCAGAGGCTGTGATCAACTGCTTCAATCTTGAGAACAAACCCGCAAGCAAGCGCGTTGAATTTGCGCCATCGCGCTACGGCCTGGATGTCGCCAAAGAGTTTAAGGTGGTCGGCGCCACAGCCAACCGCCACGGTGAATCGTATCTTCTGGAGGTAGATGTCCCTGCCTACGGACATTCGCTCATCGAACTGCGCTGAGCGGGGGGAGTATCCCGATGAGGTATGGATGGCAGCCTGCCGGGAGGTGAATACGGGAAGAACAAATCGGGTGAACCCGAATCTTGAAACGCGGTTGCTGTTACTCATTTGAAATCCACACATAATGTGTGTATATTTGCAAAATGAGGATCGTTACGCACAAACTCCTATGAGCAAACGTATCAATGTGATGCTGCCGGATGAAACTTTGGCGGTTCTCGACCGGGTGACCACAAGAGGTGGCCGCAGCCGCTTTGTTTCAAAAGCTGTCCTCCACTATGTCAAGAGCTGCGGAAAACAGAATTTACGCGATCAACTGAAGGCTGGCTATCAGGCAAATGCCCAAGAGAGTTTGAAGATCGCCCTGGAGTGGTTTCCCCTCGAGGAAGAGGCATGGCAAAAATCCCGCCGTACCCCCAAGCGCCGAAAGTAATCAATATCACGCGGGGGGAGATCCACCTTGTGTCTTTTGACCCCACCGTTGGCCACGAGATTAAGAAGACTCGGCCGGCTTTGGTCATCCAAAACGATGTTGGCAATAGGTACAGTCCTTTAACCATCGTTGCGGCCATAACTTCCAAAGTTTCCGCCGTGCCTTATCCCGTGGAAGTCGTTGTCGAACCTACGACTGCCAACGGGCTGGGTGTCCGTTCAGCAATCCGTCTGGACCAGATCCGCACCGTCGACCGGCAACGACTCATCAAGCGGCTGGGGCAAGTCGACCGCAGTACTATGACAAAGGTGGATGAAGCCGTCAGAATTAGCTTGGGTTTGGTTAAGCTCTGATTACGGGCAGGAAAATCTCACCATGGCTTCCCCGCTCCAAGCCACGTATCATTTCACCCAAAGATTGCTCGTAGCAGGTTGAAAACACTATCTGTTGGATAGACCAACCCACTTTCGGGTTGACCCGGCATTCTCCCGGTAAGTAGAATTTAAGTTTGTGTTCTCCGCTGGCGCGCGAAGTGAGCATGCGCCGCAATCTTTGAGTTCCCGGAGGGGTGGGTTTTGACAAAGCGATGGCTGGCCTGTCTCCTTGTCGCAGTCGTTCTGCTAGGTGGCTGCGTGACGACAGAAAAGCACACGACGACCGTGCAGGCACCCGCGCCGCCCCCGCCTCCGCAGACTCTGCCGCTTAGCCCCGCAGAACCCATTGTTCCCGCCGAAGTTGCGCCCCCACCTGATGCCATTGACCTGCTGGTGAAGCAAGTGGAAGCGCTTTACGTCAGCGGAATGAATGACTACCGGGCTGGCAACCTGGAAAAGGCAAAGCAGGAGTTCGACCAGGCACTCACCACCTTGCTGGAATCAAACTTGGATATCCAGGGCGATGAGCGGCTGAGCTCCGAATTCGACAAAGTCGTGGAAAACGTTTATTCGGTCGAGGCCGAGTCATTGGAGCGAGGCGATGCGCTGAGCCTGCACAATTATGAACCCA
>JARLGN010000299.1 GCA_031292775.1 Acidobacteriota bacterium
AGCGATCCGGTGTTGCAGCAGATTCTGGATTTGATGAAGAAGAATCCCACGCAGAAGATTGAGGTGCAGGGCCACACGGACAACGTGGGCGGCGACGCCTACAATCAGACGCTGTCAGAGGCGCGCGCCAAGGCAATCGTCGGCTGGCTCACGCAGCATGGGATTGCCGCCGACCGGCTGACCGCGAAAGGCTTTGGCAAGACCAAGCCGATTGCGGACAACGCAACGGATGTGGGGAGAGCGAAGAATCGGCGGGTTGAGATTGCCGACCCGAATTGTGCGGCGCCTAGGAAGTAGGCTGGGAAAATCGGCGACCGCTTGCCGACTTGCGGTTACTGACCAATTGCTCTGTGAGCGTCCCGTCTGTCCCCGGGCTTAGATCCCATCGCCGGGAACGCAACGGATGGGAATGCCCTCATTGGTCCATGTCCATAACCGGAAAAATCGGCACCTGTTCCGGATCGAAAACAATTCGTCTTTTTTTCGCTGGCTGCGTGATGAAAACCGTTGACCTCGTACCGAAAAAAGGAGGACTATAAAGAAGACCACGCGGAATGCTGCAGAACGCCGCGGAATGCTGCGGAAGGTATTCATGGGCAAGGACGGCAAGAATTCGGTTCGCGTCACTACTACATTGACGCGCGAGCAACTTGAAGCCCTGGAACATATCGCGAATCAGAACCATGTCAAAGTGGCGTGGGTAGTCCGGCAGGCTGTTGATCGCCTAATCGAAGAGGCGGAAGGTGGTCCGCTCCTGCCGCTTCATTGGAATTGAGGGAAAGTATATGCGCAGCGTCGAGCTATTCAGCGGCTGTGGCGGTTTAGCACTTGGAACGGCCAGAGCCGGGTTCGACCACAAGTTGATGGTGGAGTGGAACGCGGATGCTTTCGCCACCTTGAGCTTGAACAAGGCTAGCGGCGTCGAATTCGCGCGTGATTGGCCTTTTATTCGCGCGGATGTACGCGAAGTCGATTGGACTGCCTTCGGCGCGGGGATGGATCTCGTGGCTGGTGGCCCGCCTTGCCAGCCGTTCTCCATCTGCGGCAAGCACCTTGGCCACGATGATGTGCGCGACATGTGGCCGGAAGCCATCCGGGCCGTTCGCGAACTGCGACCGCGTGCCTTTCTTTTCGAAAACGTTCGGGGACTGACCCGGCCAGCCTTCACCAGCTATCTCGCATGGATCAAGGCCGCTCTAATGGACCCAACCGCGCCGCGCAAGGAAGATGAAGGGCACGAGGAGCACTTGGCGCGCCTTTTGCGTCGTCGAACCGCTCCTGAATACCGGGCGCTAGTACTTAAGATCAACGCTGCGGATTTTGGCGCCGCGCAAAAGCGCAACCGTGTGGTGGTGGCCGGGATTCACATGGACATTGGAGTGGACCTGTCGCCACTTGCACAAACTCATAGCCGTGAGCGTTTGGTTTGGGACAAATGGGTAACTGGAGAATATTGGCAACGCCATGGAATGCGGGCGCCCTCAATACCCGGAGCGGATCGTCCCATTGCCAAGCAGCTAGACCTATTTAGTACGCCACCCACGACGCAACCGTGGCGAACTGTTCGCGACGCCATCTCTGGACTTGGAGAGCCAAACGGAGACAATTGGCATGTTTTCCAGCCCGGAGCACGTTCGTATCCCGGCCACACCGGCAGCGTTTTGGACGAACCGGCCAAAGCTCTCAAAGCTGGCGATCACGGTGTTCCCGGCGGCGAGAATATGATGGTCCTTGATGGCGGCGGAGTGCGCTACTTCACTGTCCGTGAAGCGGCACGCCTTCAAGGATTGCCTGATGAATGGGGTTTCGCAACGTCTTGGTCGGAGAGTATGCGCCAAATCGGAAACGCGGTGCCGGTCCAGCTTTCCGAAGCGATAGGCAAATGGATTGCCAGCACACTGAGAAATGTGGGACACGTCAACCTCCCACGCAGGGCGGCGTAGAAATGATGGGAACGATGAAGTCCCCCGCGCAAGCACTTGCACTCAAGCTTCATAATGACTTGGAGCAGCTGCTGGGAGACGCACGTAAGCTTGAACTCACTCCAAAGGGCAGATCACTTCTATCTGAGGAGGTTCAAAAATCCGCAGCTGCCCTAAATGGGTTGTTGGCGGAGCTTGATCCTATTGATCGACCCTCAGCAATTTTCGATCCTGGGAACCCACGTACCGTTGGATACTTTGTGGCCTTGGCACTGAGCGCGCAGCCTCGGCGGCCACTCGTAGCTCTAAGAGAGTTTTACGGAACAGGCGTATATGCGCTCTATTACAAGGGAAGATTCGGGGCATACCAGCCAATATCACGTACGGATACTCCCATCTACGTCGGAATGGCGGTCTACGAACCCACAAATCGCAAAGATGTGTCGGCGATGGGAACTAGCTTGGCGATGCGTCTGGGGGAACATAAAAAGAACATTCAACGAGCTAAAGAAACCCTAAACGTCGACGACTTCGATTATCGTGCGCTGGTTGTTCAGAGTGGATGGGAAGGCCCAGCTGAGGCGCACCTCATTCGAATGTTTCGTCCGATCTGGAACAAGGAGATGAAGATTCTTCAGGGGTTCGGAAAGCATGGGGACAGTATTACGACGCGAGCAAACAAGCGGTCCCCATGGGATACGTTGCACGCGGGCCGCAACTGGGCAGGGGGAGAGGGACAGACCGACAAGAAAACGCCCACTCTCATTGAACGCGAGCTTCAGACTCATTTTGAAAATTCGATCGTTTATAGGTCTTTTGAGGACGTATTTGCTTCATTCGTTTCTGGGTTGAAACAGTCGGAGTAGCACAGCCCTGAAAGCCGATATCGGCACGCTTCGCAAACCTCCTTTAGGTGGTAAAACGGCTTTCTACAGCAAGCCGCTAGACTGGGGGTGGTTCCCCTTGAAGAAAACATCCAAAGAGAAACGCTGGCACCATCAAAGTGGACCGCTTACGCGTTCCCAGGTGATGTCTCGGGTGCGTAGCAAGAACACCGGTCCGGAGCTCTTAGTGCGGCAAGCTTTGTGGGCTTCAGGAATCCGTTACCGTCTGCATGGCAGGAACATGCCAGGTCACCCGGATTTGGTGTTCGCAGGACGAAAAGCAGTGGTTTTTGTTCACGGTTGTTTCTGGCATCGCCACGAAAACTGCCCCCGGAACCGCATTCCAAAAAGTCGAGTCGAATGGTGGACGGCCAAATTCGCTCGAAACAGAGAACGCGATCTTGAGACCCGCTCTCGGTTGGAAACTTCAGGGTGGCGCGTCTTGGTTATCTGGGAATGTGAAGTGGAGCGAGCGGAGTGTTTGGCTGCCCTGATCGCAGAACTGAAGTCCCTTCCGCGCGGTAAGTGGGCGGGTGCTCAGGTCTCGCACAGCTCACCCTCAGCATGATCAGGAGATCTTGGCGGAACCGGGGGCACCCTCAGTGTGATCAGGAGATCTCACCGGGACCGGGGGCACCCTCAGCGAGTGGCCGCCTTTCTCAGTCAAGGAATGTGATTTCCAACAGCGACAATTCTTCTTGGACCAGTGATGCTTATGTCGCTGTTTCCGGAGGAGATTTTGTGAAAAAGACCCTGCTACCCATTGAAGTGATTGCCAGCAAGCTAGGCCTGCCTGAAGACCTTTATGAGAGGCGCAGCGCGGTGAGCGGGAAGATCAGCCTGGAACTGCTGGAAGACCCGCGATTCCGCCGCAGCGGAAAGCTGGTGCTGGTGACGGCAACCACTCCGACGGTGTTTGGCGAGGGGAAGACGGTTACATCGATCGGGCTGGTGCAGGGGCTGGAAAAGATTGGGAAGCGCGCAATGCTTGTATCGCGCGAGCCGTCGCTGGGCCCGGTATTTGGCATGAAGGGCGGGGCAGCGGGTGGCGGGCGCTCGCAAGTGGAGCCGGCGGAAAAGATCAACCTTCACTTTCATGGCGACTTTCACGCGATCACTTCCGCGCACAACCTGCTGGCGGCGCTGGTGGATTCGCACATGTTCCACGGCAATGAGCTCGACCTCGATCCGGA
>JARLGN010000300.1 GCA_031292775.1 Acidobacteriota bacterium
GCGGCCGGTGCCTGCTTCCCGTCTCTACTATGATTTTCTGATGTTCGTGGCCCACGTTGACCGCAAGGCAGACCAGCGCGAGAAGCAAAACATCGACTCCGAAGGGATGCGCAACCATCAGCAGAAAATGCTCGGCTTCACCAATCAGGAGTTCGCCCCCATCCGCGCCTCGGCACATCGGCTGGAAGCGGAACTGAAGGAGATTGACGATCAGGAGAAGGCCGCCATCCATGCGAACCGCGAGGCGCACCCTCTCCAACCGGAAACCTACGCAGCCGTGAAAGACTTGAAGGAAGAGCAGGGAGCGGCGTTCGAAAAAGAAGTTTCCCAACTCAAGCACGACCTTGGCGCCAGCGCTGCCAATCGGTTGGATATTTACATTCAAACGCACATTGACCCGAAGTCAACGACACATCTTCCCCAACTTCCTCGCGCATCCGACGAGGATGTGGAGAAGGAGTCGCTGGCAAGGTACGATAAATTCCTGCTGCACGTGTACCTGAACGACCAGACGGCGGCAAGGCTCGAACAGAGAGGCCGGAACGGGGCAATGATCGGCAATGCTTATCAAAACGCGCTCGGCTTCAATGACCACGAGTTCGCGCTGATTCGCGCCACCGCGCAGCGGGTGCGGCAATCGAGCACAGACACGTTTCTCGACGAAGGGTCGGTCCTCAGGGAGGACCCCGCCTCGCAGGCTCGACCACCTGAAAAGGATGTCTTCCGCCAAGAGCGTGAGAACACAATTACGAAGGAGGTCGCCGACCTCAAGCGCAATCTCGGCCCCGAACTCAGCGCCAGGCTGGATGATTATGTCCATGAACATTTCCAGTTTCGCGGCGGCTCCAGCGATGGTTCCGATCGCCCCAACGTGATCCGCCTCCAGCACTCGCCCATCGGGCACGAGAATTAGGTGAAGACATGTACCGAACAAGACTCAGTGCAAAAACATTGGCGAAGACGAGCACCGCTTTGGTGAAAGGGTTATTCGTTGCGGGCTTCACTGGCGTGTTGCTCTGTATCCTTGCCGGTGCATTCGCGCTCGGACAAGTGGGCGGCTCCCAGCAAGTCTCCGTGGCGACGCCGACGCCCATGTCTGCCACCGACAAGTATTACCATTTCCTGATGGCCGTGAACCATGGCGACCGCATGGCGGATCTTAACCGGAAGTACGGCAAGAACTTCGAGTGGCTGCGCCACGTTGCTCAGAACGAGCTCGGGTTTACCGACAAGGAATTCGCTCCCATTCGCGCCGCAGCACAGCGACTGGAGGCCGAACTGGGGGAAACTGATGGCAGGATTCGGGGCATTGACGGTTCGCGCGAAGCGCGACCGCTGCCCTCCTCCGAACTGAAAACCTTAAGGCAACAACACGTTGCCATGTTGGCCACCGAAGTTGCTGATCTCCAGCGGGCTCTCGGTCCAAAGGCTGCCGGTAAATTGAATTCGTATGTTCAAAATCATGTCCATGGTTCCCTTCCCCCCGCGGGCCCGCAAAACGACAGCTTGGGAAAGTATGGCCTGTTCCTGGTGACGTTAAACCGCAACGTTCGCGCCTCCGCCGAGAAACAGCCGGCAGAAACAGACGGGAACGGCCGGCCCATATTTAATTATCAGAAATCGCTCGGCTTCACTGACAGCGAATTCGCGCTCGTTTGCCTCACAGCGCAGCGGGTGGCAGCGATGAATGATCCGCCTATCGCTACCGCGAGAGCAACGGTTAAGGCGCGCTCCGCCATTCCTCCCTCACCCGAGCTGATCGCTTTAAACCAGGAGTGTGCAGCCATCGTCGAGAAAGAAGTCGCCGACCTTCAGCGCACTCTCGGTCCCGGCCTTGCGTCCAGGTTGGATGCCTACCTTCGAACCGGTTTCGGTCCGGGTGTGGCCACCGCGGACCTTGATTCCGAACGCGCACGGGTGTTTGACATCTCGACGCCAGCCCGACAAAAGCGCCGGCCCGGCGAAAAGATTTCACCGGATTACCGCATCGATTCTCTCCAGATTGATAGGATGAGCATGCTCGGCGCATTGTTGGCAATAGGCCGGCAGTTACACATTCCCCTCGGCATACGGTATCTGGACAACCAAGCCGTGCAGAAGCCCGTCAGAATCCATTGGAACAGGAATAGCGGGTACCCGCCCCACGTCATGGCTCCAGACCTGGGCAGGGCCTTGACTGCCATTTTGCCCGTTGATGCGGGCTATACGTGGGAAATCAGGGGACATCGCACAGAAATCACAGGTGATATTCCTGAAGACGGCAGCGTCGTGGTAAAAGTTCCTTACGGCAGCCCTATAGAGATTGATAATTGGCGCGCGACTTCGGATAGCAAAGACCTTCTCAACTTTCGTCTCGAGAACTTCGCCATTCCCCGGTGTACCCTGGAGGAGGCCAACCACCGCTTGCAGACGGCCCTAGCGATGGCTCTGAACCCTACGGCGGCCCATGACATGGCGGGTGGTGATTGCCAGACAGGTACGGGAAAGGGCTTGGTGGGTCCGATTAAGCTCCGGCGCCGCACGTTGGCAGAGGTGCTGGACGAACTTGTCGCCGAACAAGGCAATGTCGCCTGGGTGGTGCAGGTTCCCCCGGAGGCGCTCGATCATCTCGCTCCCGGGGGCCTGTGGAGAATTATCGATTACGACGACCCGGCATTTGACCAGGCGATTGCGGCGGTGAAGGAGAATTTCTTCCGGTACCCGCCTTCTTCGCCTCAGACTTCCTCCGGCACCGTGAAAGGTGCGCGGTAGCCGCGGTCGCCGTCGCGCAACAACCGGTTGGCTTCGTCGTCACCAATCACCTGTTCGGTTTCGGGATCAAAATTCAAAGTCCTTCCCAGCCGGTAGGAAGCGTTGGCAAGGTGCATCAGCGTGCACGAGATGTGGCCTTCCTCAATGGGCGCGTGCAGGTCTTCTTTCCTGCGGCTGCGCACGCAGTCGATAAAATTGGCGAAGTGGTGGCCCTCTTCCGGCCCTCTACTGGGGCCAGGGGTCTGAGTCTTCTCCAGCCAGGTTCGGTAGGGATTCCCGCTATCTTCATTTCCAATAGCAAGGTAGCCCTTGGAGCCGTATAAGATGTCGCCGTAGGTGTTGTGGTCGCCCACGTCGCCCCCCATTTCCACGCTGCCAATCCCCGCCTCGCGGTTGGTGATCCAATGGCGAACCTCAAACTCAATCATCTTCCGCTTGCCGCCGGGCATGTCGTACTGGAACGCGCAATTCAAAGTGTTGGGCGTCTCCTGGTCGTCGTCGAACATGAAATGCCCGCCGATGGCGGAGACCTTGTTGGGGAACTTCACGCCCAAGCCCCAGCGCGCGATGTCCAACTGGTGGACACCCTGATTGCCCACATCGCCATTTCCGTAATCCCAAAACCAGTGCCATTTGTAGTGGAAGCGATTTTCCGTAAACGGCCGCACCGGAGCGGGGCCGGTCCACAAATCGTAATGAACGCCGGCGGGCACGGGCGCGGTGGGAGCATGCCCAATGGTGTCGCGCCATTTGAAGCAAAGACCGCGGGCCAAGTAGACGTCGCCAATCAGCCCATCTTGAATTTGTTGAATCGCCTCGCGGGCGGAGGGCGCTGAACGGCTCTGCGTGCCGTGCTGCACAATGCGATTGTATTTCTGCCCCGCGCGAACCAACTGGCGGCCTTCCCACCAATTGTGCGAGCACGGCTTCTCTACATAAACATCCTTGCCGGCCTGGCACGCCCAAATGCCGATCAGCGAATGCCAGTGGTTGGGCGTGGCGATGGAGATGGCGTCAATGGATTTGTCGTCCAATAGCTTGCGCACGTCGGGGTAATACAAGCTGGGCTTCGGGACGTTCATCTTTTCCAAATCCGCCAGCCGCATTCGCCAGATGTTTTCGTCCACGTCGCAGAGGGCGGCGATTTCAACGTTGGGAGTTTGGGCGGCGAACTTGAGGTGGTCAAGCCCCCGGCCCTTCACTCCACAAACCGCCACACGAACGCGGTCGTTGGCGCCCAACACGCCGCGCGGGGATGAAATAGCCAGGCCACTACTCGCTGCCGCCAGGCTCAATGCTCCCTTGACCCCGGTTCCAAGAAACTCTCTTCGATTCAGTTCCGGCCGTCTATTCATAAGCCCTCCTGTTCCGCGTTAACGTTCCGCCATCTTACACCCGAAATCCCGTTTTCAGCGGCGCTCCGCAAGAAAAGGATTGCACCATAGAGAGCACTGAGGTCACAGAGAACAGATGCAAAAAAACAAGCAAGTGTAGCGCAGACCTCCGTCTTTGAGGTCTGCGGTTCTTCGCTCGAACCGCGCTCCCAAACCTAAGGGCAGGCGCACGGCATTGGGGTTTTTGGCTTTTGCGAATGAAGAGCCGCGGACCCCAGAAACGGGGGGTCCGCGCTACCGGCTTTCTCTGTGCCCTCTGTGGTGCATCTCTCCGCTTTCCGGCACTATCACCCATCATTGGAAAAAATCAGGTCAGTAGTATAAAAAGGTTGTAGGGCAAACGTTCTGCACGCTGGATTATAGTAAGGGGTAGGGGCTGCGAGCCTTTTCATTTTTGCCTTTTGACTTATGCCTTTTGACTTGCTTTTGCAGGGTCGGCGCGGTTAACCACATGCATAACAGCCAATCACGCTTATCGGGCACCGCGAAGTGGCTACTAGTCCTGGGCCTCTTCCTGATTGCCAACAGCGCCTATCTGGCTGCATTCGGCGACCCCTCGCTGTTATATGTTGCCAACGCCTTGCTCCATCCTTTCGTAGGTATCGTCGCCGCAGTTCTCGTTGTCATTTTCATCAAACGCCACCGTGAACTCCTCGCGGGAGTGGCGGGCGGCGTCACCGCACTACTGCTCGCGCTGGCCACGATTTTCGGCATTTACCTGCTGTTCGTCGGAATGTCGCGCCCGCACAGCATGGCGCTTTACGCGCACGTGGCGGCATCCATCATGGGATTATTCCTGTTGTTAGTGATTCTGCACGCCCGAGCGCGCAGCGCCGGTTCCGGGGCGGCGATAGGGGCAGCAAGGCGATGGAGCTTGCGTGTCGTGACCTGTGCCGCGGCCTTCTACGCTGCCGTGATGATCTACCAGCGCGCCTTCCCCAATAAGCAGTACATCATCCGCAACCCTTCCACCGCGCCTCTGAGCATGGATGACGAAGGCGGAGGCATGGGTAGCCTGACGTTCCCCAGCTCCACGCAAACGGCTGACGGACAGACCGTCAGGGCGGAGTTCTTCCTGAATTCAGAATCCTGCAAGCCCTGCCACACCGATATCTACAACCAATGGCAGAGTTCCATGCATCACATGGCGTCGTTCAACAATCAGTGGTATCGAAAAGCCATTGAGTATATGCAGGACACCAACGGCATCAAGCCCTCGCTGTGGTGCGGCGGCTGCCACGATCACGCGCTGGTTTTTACCGGCACGATGCAAAAGCATCCCATCCGCGAAATCGAGCAAACACCGGAGGGGCAGGCCGGGTTGGGTTGCATGTCGTGCCACGCCATTGTGCATGTGAAAAGCACCATGGGTCAGGGCGACTACGTGCTTGAGTATCCGTTCCTCGACCGCCTGGCGTCCAGCAAGAATCCGTATTTGCAAGCGCTCGCCAACTTCACCATCAAACTCAATCCCAAGCCCCACCGCAGCCTGTTCCTGAAACCTTTTCACAAAGACCCGCAGCAGATTCCGGGCTTCTGCTCCTCGTGTCACAAGGTTCACCTGGACGTACCCGTCAACAATTACCGCTGGCTGCGAGGGTTCAACGATTACGACAACTGGCAGGCCAGCGGCGTCTCCGGACAGGGGGCGCGTTCGTTTTACTATCCGCCCAAACCGCAGCAATGCGCCGACTGCCACATGCCGATGATTGCCTCAAAGGATTTTGGCAACATTCACGGCTTCGTCCACTCACATCGTTTTGCCGCCGCCAACACCGCTGTGCCCACTTCCTATGGCGACCATGAGCAAGTGGCCGCCGTGGAGAATTTCCTGAAAGGCACGGTCACCGTCGATATCTTCGCGCTGGCGGATGAGCCTGCGGAAAGCAGCGATCAGGTTCATACGGCAAGTGGCCGGGGAGAAGCCCCACAACTTTCTAGCACCTTCGCCGTGGGGGAAGAATCCTCCGCCGGATTGACGGGCGCC
>JARLGN010000301.1 GCA_031292775.1 Acidobacteriota bacterium
CGCGCTCGATCTGAAAATGCTGGTGGAAAGCGGCAAGCTGGGCCGGCTGAAGATTATCCACTCGAACTTTTCGATCTATATGCGTCCGGAGGGTGGCAGGCCAACGTGGCACTTTGACAAGGGAATGTCAGGAGGCGGAGCCCTTCCTGATGTGGGCGTGTACTGCGTCAACACCGCGTGCTGGGTGACGGGCAAGAAGCCGGTGGAAGCGGCGGCTTACCAGTGGACTGTAGACCCGCAGGTCTTCAAAGAGGTTGATGAGAACATTGCCTTCCGGCTCAATTTTCCTGACGGCTTGATTATGCAGGGAACGGCAAGCTGGGGCGGGGCAAAGCAATCTTTCCTTACCATCGTGGGGGAAAGAGGATGGGCAACCCTGGATCCTGCCTATCAGTACGATGACGAGCGACGCCTCTACGGCCGCATCGGCGGGCGTTGGTTCGAGAAGAAATACAAAATCATGAACGAGCTGGCGCTGGAGCTTGACGCCTTCGCGGAGTGCGTCCGCAGCAATCGGGAGCCCGGGCCCAGCGGCACAGAAGGCCTTCGCGACGTGGCAGTGATGGAGGCGATCTATCAATCCGCACGCGAAGGGCGGCCCGTCAAGATCGGGTGAGTAAGGTATTGAGTTATTGAACCATCGGGTCATCGGGCCATTTGAAAAGCCATCTAACGATTCTTCATCCCTCTCCCAAAAGGGGCAAGGTGAGTGAATTCAATTCACCTTCGCACCGGGCAAATTGGGTCGATGGCGGGCTTATCGTCCTGAGACAACCTCAATGTTTTTTTCTTGGTGTAAAGCAGGAAGGCGCACGGATTTCGAGTTTCCAATTTCCAGTTTCGAGTTCGGCTAATCTGTGCAATCTGCGTAATCCGTGGATGCGTCCGTCAAGCGCGGGCTTGTTCGCGCAGGCTGGCGGCAAGTTCCACGGCATTGGCAGCCGCAAGGTGAAGGTTATCCGCTACTGCCCAGAGCCACAGCCCATTGGGATGCTCGGCGTCAATGGAAACGCTGTCCACCAGAATATCGCTTGAACCGGTGGCCTCGACGGGTGTGGGGGCATCCAGGTTTGGCTTCCGAACTTTAATGCGCTCACCGGATAGCGCCGCCGTAGCGGCTTCGGTGCTTACCGGCTGCACGGTTTCAACATAGAGTGAGACACCCAGGGAATAGAAGACCGGCGCCTGGATCAGCCGCAGCGCGGGACGCGGCACGCGGTCAGCGAGATAGTGATTTAGCTGCTGTCGCAGAAGGGTTCCAAGTGCTGCCATCTCACCTTTCGCCGACCTTCCCAGGCGCGAAAGCAAATTAAAGGAGAGTTGTGCGCCAAAGATGTTCTCGGGGGATTTCTGGAAGCTCAGGATGTTTACGGTTTGCCTCTGAAGTTCTTCCACGCCCCGCGAGCCGGACTCTGACGCGGAAATGAAGACCTGCGCCACGGCGGACTTCAGTGGAAATCGCGCCGCGAGGCGGAGCAGAAGGCTGCTGATAACGATAACAGCAGGATGCGGGGACACGTGAACGCGCGCGTCAGCGGAATGCACCCCCGGGATGGGGAAAAGGCGGTCGAGAAACGGTATGCCCACCAGATTTTCGGCGTCGGCTGTCGCCACAGGGGAATCGCCGCCCGCTTCGGCCCCCAATCCTTCACCCACCAGATCAATAACCAGGCAGCGCGCAGCACCTTCCTGCTGCTTGGATCTAAGGAAAGCCGGCAACTCTCCCAGGCGCGCTGTAATGAACGCGAAGTCCAACTCCCCTTCATCGATTTGACCGTCTTCCACCGTAGTTGCGGAAGCCTGGCTGAGGTCGATGATGGGAAGCTCGGGTTCTGCGTCATCTGATTCAAAGGTGAGCAAACGCGAGACGGGGAACTTGCCCTGTTCCAGAATCGAGACCAGCTCCTTGCCGAGCAAAGAGGAAGCTCCCACCACCGCGACCCGGTAACCTTCCTTGGCCGGTTTCATGCGGCGTGAACCTCTTCCGGGGCAGGCGGGCGGGGCCGAAACTTGGGAATCATCCGCAGGATGATGCCGGAAAGCGCATAGGTGACGCCCAAGGTCAACAGAACCGGCTCAGAGTAGAACCATATGCCGCCAATAATCAGGCCGATGACGATAATGCCCAGGTAAGACCGGCGCTTTTGAAGGTTGAGCGTCTTGAAGCTCCAGTAGCGCATCCGGCTTACCATCAGGTAACCCAGAACACCTATGATTAAGAGCCAAGCCAGAGAGGACTGCCAGTTGCTCAAGGGCTGTTTGTAAAAATGGACAACCCCAGCGACAAAGCCCGCTCCCGCAGGAATGGGCATCCCCACAAAGAACCGGCGGTCGGAGGTCGGCTTGACCGCATCAACGTTGAAGCGAGCCAGCCGCGCCGCGCCGCAAATAACGTAAGCGAAGGAGAGTATCCAGGCGAGGTTGCGGATGTTCTGGAGATGTGGAGCCCCGGCCAATTCCGCCAGGCCGCGCACACCCCAGGCATAAGCCAATACTGCCGGGGCCACGCCGAAAGCAATGACGTCGGCCAGAGAATCCAACTCCCTCCCGAAAGGAGAGGCGGTGTTTGTCATGCGAGCGATGCGGCCATCAAGGCCATCAAAAACGATAGCCCAGCCAATCGCCCGGGCGGCATTGTCAAGCGCCAGCGCTGCCTGAGCATAGTAGGAGGACGCGTCCGGCGCGATGCCGCGCATAATAAGGTCCGCTGCGGCCAGGAATTGCCCGGCGCGCAGCGTGGAGAGGATGGCGTAATAGCCGCAGACCAGCGTGCCTACGGTAAAAAGACTGGGGAGAATATAAATTCCACGGCGGATGCCATGGCGTTCAACCGGTTTAGGAGGTTGTGGTTCCAAGGATGCTACTCCCTGCCCGCACGCGGTCGCCCACTTTAACCCGCCACTCGACAGTGGGGGCAACGAGCACGTCCACGCGCGATCCGAACTTGATCATTCCAACACGCTCGCCACGCGCGAGCGAATCGCCTATTCGTTTCCAGAATACGATGCGGCGAGCCAACAAGCCAGCGATTTGCTTCACCACAACTACGCCCTGCTCGCCCTCGACGGTGAAAATGTTCTGCTCATTTTCAATGGAAGCCAGATCCTGCGAGGCCACCCGGAACGAGCCTTTCTTATAAGTGATGGCCGTAATGCTGCCGGCGATGGGCGTCCGGTTCACGTGGACGTCAAGGGGCGACATAAAGATACTGAGCCGGCGAACAGGCCGGCCTTCAAACTCTTCGTCGACAAGCTGGACCACCAGGCCGTCGGCGGGCGAGATGAGGGCGTTAGGTTCATCAGGTACCGGGCGCTCAGGGTCGAGAAAGAAATTGAGAACCAGGCAGGCCAGGACAGCAAAGAGGATAGTGACAAGCAGAAGGAAAAGGCTTCGGTGGCGAAGCCAGAAGCCCAACAGGCCGCCGGCGATCAACACCAGCGGCAACCCATACCAGTAGCCGTCCTTTACCATGGACCTCTATTATACTGTTACGCGCCGGCCTTTAGCCATTCCCGTACCAACCGCAGGCCTGCTTCTATTATCTACACTTCAGCAGTGACCGCTTTGATGGCAAGGCCGCTTCACCCGAGTTCCTGAGCATTAGCTCGTTCCGACCCGCATTTCCTAGTGGACGGACTGAGCCTGACGGACCAGCAATTCCATCTGGTCCTTCGCCCGAAGCTTCAGCTTCTTAAGACGCAACTCTTCCGCCTGTTCCTCAACAGACAGATGGGATTTGGCGGAAAGTTCGTTGAGCTGAGTCTTGTAACGGGCGTGTTCCTCGCGGAGCCGCCGATATTCTTCGTTGCCGACCATCAATTGATCCCGGACGGCCTCGGTAGTGGTGCTCATGGGCAGGTCACCTCCACATCAGGAAATCTTGCCAGCGGCTTAAGGCTAGCACAGCGCTTGTAAGGGTTCAAGTTGGAAAGGGGTAAATAGATGGAGGGCGGCCTCTTATTGTTTATGTAGGAACCTGTCGCCCTCAACTGAATTTCATGTGGTAGAGCATCCAGTACACCACCACGCCAGTGATGGAAACATAGATCCACAAAGGCAGCGTCCAGACGGCGATGCTGCGATGCCGGTCAAAACGCCGGCGCCATGCCCGGTAGAGGGTGGTAAGCGCCAGGGGAACGATCACAACGGCCAGAATGGTGTGCGAGCCAAGCAGTGACAGGTAGAAAGTACGGACCGGACCGTGCCCGGGGAAATGCGTAACCCCGTGAAAATAGTGGTAGGTTAGGTAGCAAACCAGAAAAAGGATGGATGTTGCGAACGCCGAGAGCATGCAAGCCCGGTGCGCGGGGATGTTCTTCCTGAGGATGAAGTAATAACCACCCATCAGCAGCAAAGCACTGGCAGCGTTCAGTGTGGCATCAACCAGCGGGAGATAATGGATCATTTGTGACCTGCGGCCTCTTCATTTGCCGCGCTTCCGGGGGAAGACCCTTTTCGAAACGCACCCAGGATGCGCTGTAAGTCCCCAGTATAAACCAACCAGGCGATGTTCCCCCCGAAGACTACGGATAGAGTCAGACTAATCAAGGCTAGCCATAGTCCGTCGATGGTAAAGAACCGGCCGGTCACCAACCCCCAAACGACTGTGGCCAATCCACCGATGGCAAGGATGAAACAGAAGCCCAGCAACGCGATGTCCTCAATCATGGTGCAACGTACCCCCTCAAAAGCGGCTTCGGCCAAGGTTCAAGCGAAGCTACCCCAAAAAGCACTGAAACCGGGAAAAGCCTCGGTGTGGCTACCCAATATGGGCATTTTGACCCACTATCTTCCAACTGAAATGCTTTCGCGTTCCTCCTAAGTTGCTCAAAATCAATTAATTTTCTATGGCAACTCAATTGCAATGGTCGATGCTGCTACCAGCGTCTTGCCTGAGACAATCCCACTCAGAGCGCTGGAAGGAGGCGGAAACCATGTCGGCCAACCTCAAAGAGATCCTGGAGCAACTCAAATTGCAAAGAAGCATCGTGAAAGACGGTGGGTATGGCCGATCCGTGCGCACACCTTGGAAAGAGGAACGCCTCTTCCGCGATTCCATCACCTGTTTGAATGTCACTGAGCAGGTCAAAAAGCATCCTTGCAACGAATGCCTGCTGTGGGAATGGGTCCCCGAGGAACATAAGGACGAGGACATCCCCTGCCAATTCATCCCGCTTGACGAGCAAGGCAACAGCATCGCGGAACTGGAAGAAGCCGGGAAACGTGAAGAAGCTGAGCAGGCGTTGCTGGTCTGGTTAGATTCCACGATTCAGCGCCTGGAAGAGAAGGTTGCCAAGTCAGCCGCCGGTACTCAGTAGACGGAATTATTGGATCGTACCCTCAAGGCATACGCCCCTGTCTGCCGGATGCTGCCTACCGTCTACGGTCTAGCATCAATAGGGCAAAAACCAAGGGCAAATACACAATCGACGCCATCAGCAATTGCCTGGCGAAGACATTGGTCCGCTGGGCCGCCATGCGCACGCCGTAATACAAGAATCCCGCACCCAGAATCCCTGCGCCTACCAGATAAACCGATCCTGCGTGTCCGGTGAATGCCGGAATCAAGCTGACGGGCAAAAGCGCAAGCGTGCAGCCGATGATCTGCCGCACGGTGGCCCTGCCGTCATGGTCGTTCCGCGGCAGCATCTGCAATCCCGCGCGGGAATAATCCTCCCGATACATCCACGCGATCGCCAGCAGATGGGGGAACTGCCATAAGAACAGGATGGCGTAAAGCACCCAGGCCTCAGCGCTCAATCCGTTGCGGACCGCTGCCCAACCGATGAGTGGAGGCATGGCACCGGGAAACGCCCCCACCAATGTGCAAAGCGGCGTTTGGCGTTTTAGCGGCGTGTAGAAGA
The DNA here is from genome assembly GCA_031292775.1 of Acidobacteriota bacterium. GTDB lineage: Bacteria > Acidobacteriota > Terriglobia > UBA7540 > UBA7540 > Bog-366. The sequence goes on from JARLGN010000301.1 coordinate 5,865, forward strand.
TCAGATAGGTGCCGAGCGTCGCCAGTGCCAGCGCGCTGGTCAGCGGATTGGCGGCAATCCAGAGTTCCGCTCCGCCGGCGATGGAAAGGAAAATCCCGAACCACAAGGCTTCAGAGTGGGATAAGCGGCCCGCCGGCAAGGGTCGGGACGCCGTTCGACGCATAAAGGCATCGGTGCGGCGTTCGAGGTACTGGTTCAGCGTGCCGGTGCCGCTGGCAACAAGCAAAGTTCCCATCAGCGTGTGGAACAGCAGCCATCCGTGCACAGGCCCGGGGGAGGCGAGGTAGAACCCCACCAAGGCGCTGACCAGCACCAGAAAGTTGACTTCCGGCTTGGTCAGCGTCCAGTAGTCAGCCAAGTGGACGAGCCACGCCGGCCGCGGAAGCTGCCCGGAAGCCGCCGCCGCGAGAGCCGAGTTTTGCGTGCCTTGTTTCATGTTGTTGCTTTGTGCCGCGTTGTAGCGTCGATTTCCGAATAACGACAGCGGTCGGAGACCGCCGCTACAGCCGAACCCGCCACATCATGTTGTTGCTTGATGCGGGGTTGAAGAGACCCTCATCTCCTGTTTGGGAGCAGCCAGAAATCGGCGTGCCTGGTAGGTGAGGTACAAACTCGTTACCAACACCAGCGCTCCCACGGTTACATGCGCAGTGGTAATGTCCACGACGGGCGGCAGCGGTTGTGGCGCTGTCCGTGCGGCCATCTTCATAAAATAAGAACCGACGCCGAGAAAGAGCTGTGCCACCAATAATCCACCGAGCAACAGGGCGGGATGCAGCAAATCCGGCTGCTTGGCGAATCGCATGAGGACGGTTGAGACTACCCAGCCCACCAGCAGTGTGACCACGCAGGCTCCCACCACATGGGGGGTAATGATTCCCTCTTTAGAATGACGATACACGGCCCCCAGAATCAACTGAATCAGGATAACGCCGGTGGTAATCGTGGTGAGGTGCTGGAGAGAGGGACTGGCCGTATCTTCCACCTTGGGCTCGTTCCAATTCCAATCGGCGCGAGTGAAAAAGGCGAGGCTGGTCGCGATGCAGAAGAAAATCTGTCCCAGCGTGGCATGGGCCGCGGAAATCGCCACGGGCAGGAAAAACAGCACGGTGATTCCGCCCAATAACGCTTGCGCCAGCACTGCCATTACGGCCGCAAAGCCCACCCAACGAACCCACCGCCGCGAATCCTGGCGCCAGATCCATATCGCCAGGAGGATGGTAAGTATGCCAACAGTTCCCGCAATCATGCGGTGGCCGTGCTCAAATTTTATTCCGCCCACCATGCGTGGCATGCGGAAGGTGCCGAAGGAAGTGGGCCAGTCGGGCACTGAAAGGCCCGCGTCGTTGCCGGTTACCAGTGCTCCGGCAATAATCAGAAGAAAGGTGCAAAACGCGACAAACGC
>JARLGN010000302.1 GCA_031292775.1 Acidobacteriota bacterium
GCCGGCAGCTGGCGGTAGACGGCAGTCAGGGCCGGGCGAAATCCCTGGCGTGGTTTGCCGACGGATCGATGGCTGACTTTCGATGGCTAATTATTTGCCGTTGAGTGCTTGGCTCCACAATAGCGAGATGGCCGGACGAGGCGTTCTTTCCAAGATGTTATTGATAATAAAGGTGGTTAGCCAAATTCATCGAGATGAGATGGAAATGACAAGCTATTGAAATTAAACAAGTTATCCAATCACTGGGGCCGGGCTGATGAAAAAATGCGGGGGGAAAAAGTGAAGGTGTATCTCGCGATGTTGTTGAAAACACATATAGAAAAAATGTCTGCTTATGGGCTTTCCAAGATATTGTTGAAATAAAAGGAGATACACCAGCCTTTCCATGATGTTGATGAAAATAAAGGGACTTGCAGGTTTAGGAGGCCGGGAACCGGAAACCTTGAATTCGCAAGCCCGGATTCCGGACTCGGAACGAAAGTCGTAAACACTAGTGGGGAGACGGAATCGAGGGAGCGGGGTTTGAAATTTCAAGGAGAGGAACCCGGAACGGGCGTGATGGGAAGAGAGTTCGGTACAAGCTCGTCAGTCAGGCCCTGCATCGTGTACAATGAAATTTCGGGCTCAACGCGAACACTCGCCCGCGAGGGGAACAGTCCTCCCCCACAAACCCACATGTCAAACCTGCTCGACCAACTCAATATCCAGCAGCGCGCCGCGGTGGAACAAGCCGAGGGGCCGTTGCTTATTCTGGCGGGAGCGGGCAGCGGCAAGACACGCGTCATTACCTACCGCATCGCCCACCTGATTGAAGCTAAAGGAGTTCCTCCGCAAAGCATCCTGGCGGTTACCTTTACCAACAAAGCCGCGGCGCAAATGAAGGAGCGCGTGGCCAAGCTCCTTAGTGCCGACACGAATCGGCAAACGGGAGGGCCGCATGTTTCCACCTTCCATTCCTTCTGCGTCAGCGTGCTCCGGCGGCACATCAACCACCTGGGTTACAGCCGCGATTTTTCGATTTACGACGAAGACGATCAGCAGCGGTTGATGAAGACGTGCATCCACGAATTGGGTTTGGAGGAGCAAGTCACTTCGCCGCGCAGCGTACTGGGGCGCATCAGTTACGCCAAGAATCACGGTATGACGGCCGAAACGATGTACGAGCAGGCGGACACCGATCCGATGGAAAAAATCGCCTCGCTCTTTGGCCGTTATGAGGCGAAACTTCGGCAGGCGAATGCCCTGGACTTTGACGACCTGCTGCTGAAGACCGTGGAACTCTTCTACAAAGCCGCGGAAGTCTGCGAGCAGTACAACCGGCGTTTTGAGTACGTCCTGGTGGATGAGTATCAGGACACCAATCGCACGCAATACCAATTGATCCGGCAACTCACGGTGATGCATCAGAACCTCTGCGTGGTGGGCGATGAGGACCAATCGATCTACCGCTGGCGCGGGGCCGACATCCAGAACATCCTGAGTTTTGAGAAGGACTACCCCAACGCCAAAACCGTTCGCCTGGAGCAGAACTATCGTTCCACGCAGAAAATTCTGGACGGAGCCGGGGCGGTGGTAAGCCGCAATCAGGCACGCAAGGGAAAGACCCTGTGGACGGACCGCACGGGCGGCGACGCCATCGGCCTCTTTGAAGCATGGGATGCCGACCAGGAAGCGCTGTACGTGGGGAGCGAGATTGCCAAAGCGCTCGCCCAGGACGCCAACAGCAGTGTGGCCGTCCTGTACCGCACCAACGCCCAGTCGCGCTTGCTGGAAGAATCCATGCGCCGCAACCGCATTGCCTACCGCTTGGTGGGCGGATTCAGTTTTTATGCGCGCGCGGAAATTCGCGACGTCATGGCTTATGCACGGCTGGCCAATAATCCCACCGATGAAACGGCGCTGCAGCGCGTCATCAACACTCCGGCGCGAGGAATCGGCGACTCTACCAAGGGTGTAATCCAGGAAACGGCCCGCGAGCAGAAAATCACCCTTTGGCAGGCTTTGGAAGTCGAATTGGCTTCCGGGCGGCTGCCGGGGCGCGCCCTCAAAGCGCTGGAAAGCTTCCACGCCATCATGAAGCATCTGATGGCTGAGCATGAACAACTGCTGATGGGGCAGTTCTTCAAGAGCATTCTTGATCGCACCCGCTACGTGGAAATCCTGAAGCAGGAGAACCAGCCGGAATCACAGGACCGCATCGAGAACCTTCAGGAACTGGTGAACGCCGCAGTGGAGGCCGAGGAGCAAGGCATTACCCTGTCGGAATTCCTGGACCACGCGGCACTGGTTTCCGATTCGGATGATTATGACGAACGCGCGCGCGTTACCCTGATGACCCTGCACAGCGCCAAAGGGCTGGAATTCAACCTTGTTTTCCTGGTGGGGATGGAAGAGGGGTTGTTTCCCCACAAGCTTTCCCTGGATGATGAGGCGGGCATTGAAGAGGAGCGGCGGCTCTGCTACGTGGGCATGACGCGGGCTCGTGACCGCCTGGTACTCTCCTGGGCGCGGCAGCGGCGCATGTATGGACGGGACTCGCTGGAAGGCAGCCGGCGGTCGCGATTTCTGGACGAAGTGCCAACGAACCTGCTGGAGAACTTAAGCGCCCAAGCGTCAAAAACTCGCACAACTTGGGAAAATGCCGTAAACTCAATCGCCGGTGCAGAACGATTCCTACACGAGCGCGGCATCGACCGGCCGCTGGGAAAGGGCCGGGTGGAAAGCGCGCGGCAATCCAAGCGTTGGAAACTGGGCAGCAAAGTACGGCACGCAAAGTACGGCATCGGTACGATTCTGGATTGTGAAGACGACGGCGAAGATAGCAAGCTGACCATCAGCTTTCCGGGCTATGGCCGGAAAAAGATGGTGGAGCGCTTTGCCGGGCTGGAAAGAGTTTAGCTGGATGCCGCGAGCCCCCAGCCAACAGTTTGAAGTTACTGTCGGCAGTGAGTTGTCATCCATCAACCAAGCAGATGAATTTAAGAAACGCCAAAGACGAAGAATTCAGACGGTCATCTTGAAAGGGAATGCGGGCATCTGACAGCTTGCAATTACTGTTGGCTGTTGGCTGTCAGCTATAAGCTAAAAACATGGACACAAAAAACATCAAAGATAAGTTGGAACGCAAGAAGCTGAAGCGCACTTCGCGCAAGAAGGCGGCGGCCAAGCCGAAGCGAACTGAACCGCGCGGTTCCCGCAAACCCACGATCAAGAAGAAGAAGGGTCCGGGCGTGGCTCCGCGGCGGAAGTAGAAAAGCAGTGACGAGTGGCGGGTGGCCAGCCGGCGAAGAGCGAAAATCGAAACTCGAAGCTCGAAAATCGCGGCGAGTTTCGAATTTCGATTTTCGTCTTTCTGGTTGCTCGTCACTCGTCACTGGTCACTTGTCACTGAATTTCAAGGAGTTCCTTGGCGAGTCAACTTTTCCAGAAGAAGAGTATCGACAAGCTGATTGCCGACGCGGATTCACCAGGGCACCACCTGCGCAAGTCGCTGGGGCCGTGGTCGCTAACTGCGCTGGGAATCGGCGCCATTATTGGCACCGGCATCTTCATCCTCACGGGCACGGCGGCGGCGGGCGAAGTGTTGGAAGTGCATTCGCTGCTGAAAGCCCCGCTGCTGGATGTTTTGATGCACGGGACGAAGGCGCTGGGGACGGCCGGACGGCCGGGTGCCGGGCCGGGCATCGCGCTGTCATTTCTCCTTGTGGCAATAGCTTGCGCGCTGGCGGGGTTGTGCTACGCCGAACTGGCCTCCATGATTCCCATCGCGGGCAGCGCGTATACCTATTCTTACGCCACGCTCGGCGAAATCGTGGCCTGGATCATCGGATGGGACCTGATTCTGGAGTACGCCGTCAGCAACATGGCGGTGGCCGTGGGCTTCTCCGCTTATGTTGACAGCCTGCTGCGCGGGTTCGGAATCGAGTTGCCGCGCAAGCTCATGGAACCCATGTTCGTGGAAGGGAAA
>JARLGN010000303.1 GCA_031292775.1 Acidobacteriota bacterium
GCGGCAATATGCGACAGCGCCATGTTCATGGAATCCGCCTGATCGATTTGCTGTTTGGCCAAGGCAACCCTTGCATGCCAGTCAACGCCATGGAATTTAGGGTTGTAATAGTGCTTGCTGACATCCTTGGCGACCATTTCCAGCATGCCTTGGGCACGGGAACGATCGAATTTCGAAAGTTGCTGCGCCCTGGCTTCCACGGCAAGCACGCCGACGAGAGCTATGATAACCACAAGAGACTTACCGATGAGATTCCGCCGCATAAGGCCTCCGATAACCGGTTTGCCGGGCCTTATACTACTTGGAAATAGGCATGTCAACCCAAAGTAGATATGGGGATAATAAGTCACTGGTAATTAATGTCCGTCGGCGCAGGGACCTGGGGTTTCACTTGAACGCGGCGGCTTACGTAGTGGCTCGCCCCCACGGTTGAGGGAAAGCCGCGGACTTAAATAACAGGTCCGCGCTATGATTCCCCCTTAAAATTCAGCTTGACATTCCTTGGGTGCTGTCCTACTGTCCTATGACAGTAGGCGCGCCATGCTCTTCCTGATCAGTTTCAAATCCGGCACACCGATTTATCTCCAGATCGTGGAGCAGGTCAAGGCCGCCGCTGCTTCCGGAGCGCTTCACCCCGGCGAGGCACTTCCCTCCATCCGTCCCCTGGCGGAGGAACTGCGCGTCAATCGCAACACTGTCGCCAAAGCCTATTCCGAACTCGAAAGCCTGGGAGTCATCGAGACGCTTCCGGGGCGTGGTTGCTTCTTGAAAGAAAACCATTCGGGACTGCGCAAGGACGCCCGGCGCAAGCTTTTGATCGAAGAGGTCGACCGCGCCATTGTGCAAGCGCACCATTTGCAGGTGCCGCGCGATGAGCTCCTCGAATTGATTCATGAACGCCTGGATGTGCTCGACGACAAGCGGCGCGCCCATGAAGGCAAGAAGGAGGATTGACCAGCCATGGATTCTTCCACCCCCGCCATCCAAATCGAGAATCTCTGTTACGCCTACGGGCGCGCGGAGGCGGTGCACGACCTGAGCATGACCGTACAGCCCGGGCGCTGTTACGGATTCTTCGGCCGCAATGGTGCCGGCAAGACAACTACGATGAAGTGCCTGCTCAATCTGCTCCGTCCGCAGCGTGGGCAGGTGCGCGTGTTCGGTCTCGATCCCGCCAAGCACGAAGTGGAGGTGAAGCGATGGCTCTCCTATGTGCCGGACCAGGTGGCTTTCTATCCGTGGATGAGCGTGCGTGAGACACTGGATTACCTTGCTTCCTTTCGTGCCAATTGGAACCGGAAGATCGAGCAGGAGTTGTTCGAGCGCTTCGGACTCGATCCATCGCAGCGTACCGGTAACCTGTCGAAGGGCCAGCGCACCCAGGTGGCGTTGATTGCGGCGGTCTGCCCGGAGACGGATCTGTTGGTTCTCGACGAGCCGACCTCGGGCCTGGACCCCATCGTTCGCCGCGAGTTCATTGAGGCTGTCATCGGCGCTTACCAGCAAGGCATCCCGGGTCAGCGTACCATTCTGGTTTCCACCCACCTCATCACGGAATTCGAGGGATTGATTGATGAATTCACGCTGATCGATCGCGGCCGCGCTGTGCTGACACTTGACGCCGACCAGGCGCGCGAGCGTTTTCAGAAGATTCGCGCCCGCTTTGCCGAGGTGCCGCCGGAAATTGACTTGAAGGCAGCACTGCGCGTGCGCCGCGACGGCCGCGAGCTGGAATTGATTGCTAATGGTTCAGGGGCGGAATTGATGGAGCGCCTAAGGCAGCACAATCCTGAAGCGCTCACGACGGAATCGCTGACGCTCGAGGAGATTTTCGTCGCGACTTTGAAAGCGTAACCACCCCGTCGCTCGACGCGCCACCCCTCCTAAATCAGGAGGGGAGCCGCTAAAAACTCCCCTCCTCAGATGAGGAGGGGTGGCGCTCTGAGCGACAGGGTGGTGCTGACACGACCAAGTATAGAGATGATTGGCACAGCACAGCAGGAGACTATTATGAACTCCACGCGAATCCTCAAGGAAGCCCGCCCACTGTTTTGGCCCTGGTGTGTTGTGGCCCTCGCCGGCGCGGTGCCGCTCGTTTACCCGCTTGCTTGGACCCCACTGATCTATTTGCTTGGGTTCTTTGTCGTCCCGCTGATGGCCACTCCCTCGTTGGGCGACGAATTCCAATACCGAACGCTTTCCCTGATGCTTTCTCAACCCGTTGGACGGATGGTAATCTGGGGGGAAAAGCTGAGCGTGACCGCGGTTGCGATCGTGTCGGCGGTTCTGGTTTTCTCCCTGGCCTTGCGGGCGACCTCATTTCATCCCATACGACAGGAATTGGCGTTTGCCGTGGCGTGGATTGCTGCTATCACCGCCTCGGCGACGTTTTGGACGCTCTTTACACGATCAACGGTGGGCGGCGTCGCTCTGAACATTGGGATCCAATCTTTCATTAGTTTTGCCATTCCTTGGGCGAACTTGGCCGAAGGGCTTCGCGCCCGCGGATATCTCTCGCCGGTAAATGCCATAGTTATTCCAACCATCACCATCGTCTGCTACGCCGGTGTCATGTTATGGCTTGGCTGGCGAAAACTGGTACGGTTTCAGGTGACGGGAGGCATGGGCAGTGATGATCTGCTGATGGCCGGTCCGGACGTGATACCGGTAGCCTGGGCCGGTTGGCTGCACTGCCGTTCCACTGGACCGGTTCTGAACCTGCTCCGCAAGGAACTTCGTTTGCTGCGGCCCGTGTGGTTGATCACCTTGCTGGCGGCCGTAGGCTGGTCTTGCCTGACCCTGTTTGGCTTGTTTTACGGGCGTGGATATTCGCGGAATTTCGAAACCGCGGTTATTGGTTTGGGCGTGGTCAGCACGTTGATGATCGCGATTCTGGCCGGAACCATGTCGCTGGGGGAAGAAAGAACCTCGGGGACACACGCTTGGAACCTGTCGTTGCCGGCTTCGGCTCGCGTCCAGTGGGGAGTCAAGCTGTTTGTGGCCCTGTTCGCGGGCTTCGTGGGCGCGGGTCTGGTCCCGATGTTGACCGTTGGCAGATTCATATTGAGATCGTCCCGTACGTTGGGGGACATGAATTTGGGAAACGTTTGGCTGCTTGGAGTGTTGGTGCTGACTTTTGCCGCATTCTGGTGCGCATGCGCGGTAGACGGTACGGTGGCCGCGGCGCTCTGGGTCATTCCGGTGATAGGTGTTCTCAGTGGCGCCGGCTATTTCGCCAAGTGGTGGGGGCATGACGTTGTCCTTTCTCTTTGGGGGCCCAGCCCCCGTGCAGATTATGGATCGAACTGGTTGGTTGCGAGTGTCGCCCAGCGTCACCCCCAGGCATTCAATCTACTCGGAAATCTTAGATTTGACTGGTGGGCTGCAAGTGTAACCTACCGTCATCTCCGGTTGTTGGATCTGCTTGATCAGCCCATATCCTACGCAGCGCTTTTGGGGACAGTGTTGATCCTTGCTGTAGTCCAGAGTTACCGGCTGTTTCGCGCCCAACCCCATGGCAGGACTCGATCGGTCGTTTGGAACCTATTGCCCTTGGCATCGCTCGTATTTCTGTGCGGCTTTTCTTTGACAGTGCTAAACGAGTTTTGGTGGCGCGCGGGATTGCAGGTGTATGGATTCTTCAACGTAACCAGCAACGCGGTCCAGAAGGCTCTTCCTGGCGTGGCGAAACTACATCCGACCGAGCCGTTGCAACTTACGGGCGATGATGTGGCAGCGGCTTGTCGTGGGCCTTTTGAGAGTAGCGCTCGCCGCTGGCTGCGCGGCGCCCGCATTACCATCACGCCCGACAATGCTCATCCCAATGGCTTCCTCTGCGGGGAAGACCACTGGGGACACACCCGATGTTACTACTCGGCCACCATTCACTTGGCAGACGGCACTGACATCTTCGAATCAAGCGGGCCTGGAGTGGACCGCAAGAATTCTCTCGGCATTTATTCCATGCGCGTCCGTTGGCCCGGCGCCGCGAGCGAAGAGACACTGTGGGAGCGGTGAGAGGGCGCGGCCCAGCCATTCCTGCCTGTGTTATTTCTTCCTTCACAGCCAAGAGTGGCTGTGCCACACCAACTGCCTTCTGCCTACTGCCTTCTGCTTTCCTGTGATATCCTGCCTCGCTGCCTATTTTTCCCAGGCGCTGCGACATCGCGGCATATGGGCTATCCCTGCTCTGGAGGAATCTTAACCTGCCATGAAATTGCATCACGTCATAGAAGCTCAACAATTCAACTTGGAATCACTTCATCACCTCTTTGATGCTGCCCAGTATATGGAACAAGTCGTGGCCCACGGAGGCACGACGGAATTCCAGAAGCGCATTATGGCGGCGCTATTTTACGAACCCTCTACCCGTACGCGGTTCTCATTTGAAACCGCCATGCACCGGCTGGGAGGGCGGGTGATTTCCACGGAAAATGCCGCCGAATTCTCCTCCGTGGCCAAGGGTGAAACCTTGGAAGACACGGTTCAGATCCTCAACGGCTATGCGGACGTGATTGTGATTCGCCACTACGAGGTGGGAGCCGCCAAGCGCGCCTCCGCCATTTCCAGAGTCCCCATCATCAATGCCGGTGACGGCGCCGGTCAGCACCCCACCCAGGCCCTGCTTGACCTTTATACGATTCGCAAGGAAATTGGGGGCATCGACGGCCTGAAGATCGCCATGGTGGGTGACCTGGCGCAAGGCCGTACGGTGCGCTCGCTCACCTACCTGCTGAGCAAGTACCAGGACATCAAGATTTACTTTGTCGCGCCCACGCTGCTGAAGATGAAGGAAGACATCCTGGAACACCTGCGCGAACGCAATATCTGGTACGTGGAGGAGACCGACTTGGACAAGGTCCTGCCGGAAGTCGATGTGGTCTACCAGACGCGCATCCAGAAGGAGCGCTTTGGCGACCGCATTTCCGACTACGAAAAATGCCGCGGCGTTTACGTGATCAATAGCCATACGCTGAGCTTGATGAAGGAAAAATCCATCGTCATGCATCCACTGCCCCGGCTGGATGAAATCAGCATGGAAGTTGACAAGGATCCCCGCGCCGCCTACTTCCGCCAGGCACAGAACGGCCTGTACGTGCGCATGGCGCTGCTGTCGATGGTGTTTTCGTAGAACGTGGTGAACAGGTGGCGCAGCGCGGCCTGCAGCCGTAAAGACAAGTAGGGGACAGCAGCACTGGCCGCCGGGTGCCGCTTGACTCCACATGACGCGCGTTGGAATCTCTCCCCCAGCGTCTTTCCCGTGACGGGTTTGCAAGTTCGGTACCTCGGTACTAGTACTCCAGTGGGATTGCGTGCACCCCGGTTATTGTTCAGTATGATGGTGGAAGAGTGAATCCCAATTCTAAGGAAATGAACGCGAAAGGTTGACCCCATGCTTATTGGAACGACATTACGCTCTCTTCGCGAGGAGAGAGGACTGTCGCAAGGTGATATTGAGAAGAGTACCGGCCTGCTGCGGTGCTATATTTCACGGATCGAGAACGGGCACACCATCCCATCGCTCGAGACTCTGGAGCGGTTTTCGGCCGCGCTGGATGTTCCCTTGTACCGGCTATTTTTCTCGGGTGAAGGCGAGCCTCCCACGCCTAATCTGGTTCGGCGCAAGAGTCTGGATGAGTTGGCTGAGGAGCCAGGGAAGGCGGGCGAAGAAGCGCGCTTTCTACTGCAGTTCAAGAAGGTGCTGACCAAACTGGGCGAACCTGACCGCGATGTCGTGTTGACTCTGGCAAGGAAACTGGCGACCCGCTAAACCTCACTTCTCGCGCTCGTTCCTTACAGCATGGGGGGCTATCCGCCGTGGCGGGAAGGCCCCCTTTGCGGGTAGATCTTAGGCCAGCCTATTTGGCGGGAACCAGGATGATGTTTTCCTCGGGTTCTTTGCCGGTGGCTTTCTCCGGAACTTTACCGGAAAGGGCGCGCAGGTAATTCACCAGGTTCCATCGGCGCTCATCCGTCATGCGGCCCGCCTGCGACGGCATGGGATCCCGGCCGGTGCCGATGATACTAAAGAGTTCTCCGTCGGTGCGATCCTTGAGCGTATCCGGCTTGGTGAAATCCGGCAGAGCGAGCTTCATCTCGGTTGCCACTTCACCCTTACCATCGCCCTTATCCCCATGGCAAAGCGCGCATTGGGTCAAGAAGATCTTCTTGCCGCGGTCGGTGGAAACTTCGGTGAATTTCACCGGGTTCTTACGCGCTTTGTCCTCGGCTGAAATCGCCGCTGGATGAGGCGCCTCTGGCACTGCGGGCGTCGCGACGCCGGTGGGCGGCGGAGGCGTCGTTTCCTTCTTTTCCTGGGCCCACAAGCCACCTGTTGCCAAAACCAGCATTAGAATCAACGTCTTTGAAGACATAGCATCCCTCGGGCGGTCATCCATCCTGCGCCGCAATCAATTCAATAAGGATAAAGTCGCGGTGCTTTTGAACCACCCCGTTACCAAGAGAGCAATTTCATTACCCTATTTGACTTAGGTCACACTTAGACAGGGACAAAAAGGCTGGGATTGGCAGGCTAAATGGATATTTCTTCAATACTATCAACGACTAGCTTGAGTGAAGTGCGTCCTTTTGCCCAAGGCTGGCTTGAATTGGCCACGTGCGGGGTAAACCCGCCGCTACGGACCGGGGCTGGTTAAACCCACTATCACGGACCCGAGGTGCGAGGTGAGTTTTGGCCATCCATTCAGTCTAGCCATGACCGGCGACGTAAAGCAGCAGCGCGAGGATGGCCAGGGGAATGAGACCCATGAGCACGTAGGGGAAAACGCCTCGTTTTCCCTGGGCATGTTGATTGTTCAACGCCCGGCGGTCAGCGCTGGAGCCCACAACGACCTGTTCCTGGTGCTGCAGGTCCCAGGCCAGTTCGCGAGCGTCGCGGTAGCGGTTCAGGGGATCGCGTTCCAGCGCTCGAAGCATGATTTCCTCCAGAGCGGGCGGGATTTCAGCGGCAATCTTCCGCGGCGGCGGGGGGTCGGAATGCGTTTTGGCATTCAGGATCAGGAAAGGGTCTGATCCGCAGAACGGTGTTTCACCCGCCAGCATTTCATACAAAATGACCCCTACGGAGTAGATGTCGCTGCGAGCATCACCGCGCTTGCCTTTGATCTGTTCGGGCGAAATGTACTCAGGCGTTCCCTGGGTCTTGGAAAGCTTGCCAAACGTCAACCGTCGCGCCCCGGCTTTGGAGGCGATACCGAAATCGATCAGCTTAATGCGGTCGTCCCCATCCACCATGATGTTCTCGGGCTTCAGGTCGCGATGCACGACTCCCTGTCCGTGAATGTAATCCAGCGCATCGCAGATTTGCAGAATCATGCGAACCGCCCGGTCCGGAGAAAGCTTTCCGCTCTCATTGATGACCTGCCGCAGTAGGCGCCCTTCAACCCATTCCAATACCATGTAAAGCCGGCTGCGGTTTTCTTCGGCATAAACCTTGATGATCCCGGGATGGCTCAGCGTGGTGCCAATCGCTTCCTCGCGCTGAAAGCGGTCGAAGAAGACGGGGTCGCTTTCCATCTCGAAGTGCGGGAGCTTGATGGCCACGGTGCGGTCTGTGGTCATGTCGGTGGCACGATAAATGGTGGCCATGCCGCTGGTGGCTACCATGCTGTCAATCCGGTAGTGGTCCAGCACCATGCCCGCGCGAAGGGGAACAAGTTGTGTTGGGTAAGCGCCCATGCCCGTCTATCTTATGGTCCAAGCCATAAATATTTCATAAATTTCCCCGAAAGATTATATAAAAGGGGACGGAGACGATTTCGCCATGCCCTGCTCGATCGCACGACCCACCGAAGCCTGCCAGGCGTTCACATGTCGGTGCGCGGGTGAAGGTGCTTTCGCACGTACCAGCAAGGATTGAACCCCATGTGAGGAAACAGTGAGTTTACGCAGGTCACATTTTGGGGATCGAGAAAGTATAGATCTGATTTGCCGCTCTTCAAGCCCACGTTGTAATAGGGCCGCACTTTAACCGTACTGTAAGCGGCGCGCCCTCGCGGAATCGGGACGCGCACCGAGGCGTAGTCCCCCGCATACACAAGGGCCAGCAGCCCCACAACGATCATGGTAATTCGGCCAACAGATTTCATGCTTGATTCCTGTCCTAACGTATTTCCGGCGTCCACCACGTACCGTGCGGACTTGTCATTTCATGGCTGACGCGGCCACGAGCTTCACTGCCATAAACGATATTACCCCAATACTCCCGCGTGCCGCACCGTCGCCACAATCTCCCTACACTGATTGCGTCCACGGTCCCTCGCCTTACACCACTTCGCCTTGGGGGAGGATACCATCTCGTGCATCGAACTTTCCCGCCCCTGCCCTGCCGTTCCCCCTAATTCGCCATCATTCACATTCATTAAGCAGTTATGGGGATCCCCTGCGCCCGGGCGTTTGGCAGAGCGCTTGCATGAACCCAGCCCGAGGTTGATTAAAAAACAACGAGGGAGGTTCCGATGAAACGCATCAACATTCTTCTTGTGCTCGCGCTGGCCATGATCACTTTGGGTCTTGCCGGCAACGCCCAGGCCCAACGTTGGGATTGGGACAATGACAATTCAGTTGCGCAATTCCGCAGTTTCGACGCGTTTATGAACCAGCACCCGTGGATTGCCAAAAAGCTCTTGGAGCGTCCCCAACGCGTGAATGATCGCGATTTTGTGAAAGACAACAAAGAGTTGAAACAATGGCTGGAAGACCATCCGGCCGCAGCCGAGGCCTTTCATGGCGACCCCGCCGGGTTCATGGAGCGGGAAAGCCATTTCCAGCGGTATGGTGGCGACTTTGCCGCC
>JARLGN010000304.1 GCA_031292775.1 Acidobacteriota bacterium
CTGATGCGGGCACCATCGAGGTGATGGGGGAATCCGCCGGCGAGCGCGCGCAGGACTTGATTGGCTATCTGCCCGAGGAGCGGGGGCTATACGCCCGGATGAAGGTTCGGGAAGTTCTGGTGTTTCTCGCGGCGCTGAAAGGCCTCAGCGAGGCGGAAGCCACCGTGCGCGTCCACGAATGGCTGGAGCGGCTGGGGCTTGCGGACTGGTCGGAAAAGAAGATCAACGATCTGTCCAAGGGAATGCAGCAAAAAGTGCAGTTCATCGCGGCGGTGATTCACCGGCCAAGGCTGTTGATTCTCGACGAACCCTTTACCGGACTCGACCCGGTCAACGCCACGCTGGTCAAAGACATCATGCTGGACCTGCGCGCCAAGGGCTCCACCATAATCCTTTCCACTCACCGCATGGAGCAAGTGGAGATGATGTGCGACGCGATTTGCCTGATCAACCACGGGCGCAGCGTGCTGGCAGGCGATTTACGCGCCATCAAGAAGTCGTACGGCAAAAACACCGTGCGGATCGAATACACCGGCGACGACAATTTTCTTGATCGGCCGGACCTGGTGGAGAAGCTGAACCACTTCGGCGCGGTGGTGGAAGCCAAGCTGCGGCCGGGCGCCGATCCCCAGGAAATTCTGAAGGCCGCCGTCGAGCGTGGTGTGCGGCTCACACGCTTCGAGCTGGTGGAGCCACCCTTGCACGATATCTTCATCGAAAAGGTGTCGGAGGCCCATGCGTAAAATCTGGCTGGTGATCAAACGTGAATACCTGACGCGTGTCCGCACCAAGGGATTCATTCTCAGCACGGTGGGCCTTCCCCTTTTCAGTGTGGGGATATTCGCTGTTACGCTGGCCCTGGCAACCCGCAAGGCCGACCACCCCATCAGGATTACCATTGTGGATAATCTGGGCGGTCTCGCAGCGCAGATACAATTGGGGCTGAAAGATAAGTTGCCCGACGGCCAGCCGCTCTACCAGGTGATCAGTACCTGGGATCATCCCGCGCCCGAGTCGATGATTCACGAACAACTTAGCAAGCAGGTTCGCGACGGCCAACTGGATGGATTTCTGGAAGTACCGAAGGACGTCCTGAGCGGTAAAGGAGCCACGCTGCACTCCCGCAACGCCAGTGACTTTCAAACTATTCACGCCATCAGCCGCGCCCTCAACGATGCGGTCATCGAGCGTCGGCTCACCGACCGTGGCGTTCACATCGACAACTTGAGAGAAGTCATGCGCGGGGTGGAACTTGACCCGGTTAAGGTCAACAAAACCGGTGAGTCCAAGGAGGGAATAGAGAGCTTCGTGGTGCAGATGTCCATCGTCATGGTCCTTTATATTACGCTGGTTGTGTATGGCGTCATGACCATGCGCTCAGTGCTGGAAGAAAAAACTTCCCGCATCGTTGAGATCCTGGCCTCCTCGATCAAACCCTTCCATCTTTTGACCGGAAAAATCCTGGGCGTGGCCGGGGTGGGATTGACGCAGTACCTCATCTGGATGTGTACGGCCGCGCTCGTCTCCAGTTACGGCGCAGCGGTGGGGTCGGCGTTTCGGCCCGGGGCAACAGCGCCAAACTTCCATTTGCCCGCATCCTATTTGGTTTATCCCGTCATCTTCTTTCTGGTAGGGTATTTTCTCTATGCCTCGCTTTATGCTGCCATAGGATCCATGGTGTCAAGCGAAGAAGAGTTGCAGCAGGTGCAAATGCCTGTGACCCTCGCCCTCGTTGCGTGCTTCATCCTCTACCCCGTCATTCAACGCGCGCCCAATTCACCTCTGGCAATTGCCCTGACCCTGTTTCCTTTCTTCAGCCCCATTCTGATGGTCTTCCGAATCACCGTGCAAACCCCGCCGTTTTGGCAGATCGCCCTGTCACTCGCCATTTGCATTGCGACAACGGTGGGCGTGCTGCAAGTGTCAGCCAAAATTTATCGCGTGGGAATTTTGATGTACGGGAAGCGCCCCTCGGTAGTGGAACTGCTTCGCTGGCTGCGGTATACGTAGCGGAGATTTCATGGCGTCAGCGGCAAACATCTACTCCAGGCTGATGGGCGTGACCGTGCAAGCGCGAAAGGGCACGTCTTGCTCCTGCCCGCAATCGGCATTTTCGCAGGTCAACTCAAACTTGTTCGGCCAACCGTCAGCTTCGTTGACACTGTGCCGAAATGAGTGCCCGTGCCCGCAACTCCCGCACTCCCACTTCACTAGAAAGACTTGCATGGTTATTTTCCCCTCAGAGCCGTTGGCGCGAAGCTTTGCTCCGCATTACCGGGAGTCACGCCGCGTGATATTGCCACAGAGCACGATAATAGTGCATGAAGCGGATGGGCTCACAGCTTTCCGGAACCTCCGCATAGGTGTAACGGTTGAACCCAATGCTGCGTAATAGGTTGAAGAGTTCGCGCCAGGGATACGGCTTCTGCCATTGCGGGAAGCCGGGCTTGGTTGCTTCAGAACCCGCCATCCCGCTGCCCCAGGGCGACAACGTCCGGCACAGCTCGTTGATGTGGCAACTTCGAATCCAGGATTTAAGCAGGTCGAAGGATGCTTTCACCGACCCATCCACAACGTCAGTGTCGTTGGAATTCCAGCACGCCCCCACCGCGGGATGGTTCGCCGCGCTGAGGATGCGGTGTGTGTTGGACGGAAGCATGGTGCCCGGACCATGAACCTCCAACCAGATTTCCACGCCGTGGTCGCGGGCAATGTTTCCACATCGGGCGAGCGCACGGCCAATTTGATCGAGCGTCTTGTCCTCGGGAACACCATGGGGGAATCCGTTGGGCCGCACTTTTACTCCCACGCAGCCGAGGTCCTGAGCCAGTTCGCACCAGCGCCGCGTCTCCTCAAAGTTTTTCTCCACCACCACCGGGTCGGGAGACTCATATGCACAAGTGGTTCCCAGGCTCATCAAGCGCACGCGGGATGCCGCAAAGCGTTGCTTGATTTCCGCGCGCTGCGACTTATCAAGGGTAACTTCCACGCCGTGTCTATGCGTGGTACGGAGCTCGACTCCTTCAAAACCCGTCTCCTCGCAATTCTTGATGATGGTGTCAACGTCCCAATCCTTCGCCAAGTTGTAGGTGACCAGACCCAGCTTGAAGGGCGGCGGAGAAGACGCGGCATCTATCGCCGGTCCCTTGCCACTGTGTGCCAGGAGACGGTTGCCCTCTTCGGTCCCCAGCGCGCCCAGACTCGCAGCGGAGAGAACCCCGGTTTTGAGAAAACCTCTTCGTCCAGACTTAAGCATCTTGTCCCTCGAATGCATCGCCCTGACCTGCCTGTGCCTTCGCGCCTTTGC
The DNA here is from genome assembly GCA_031292775.1 of Acidobacteriota bacterium. Lineage (GTDB taxonomy): Bacteria > Acidobacteriota > Terriglobia > UBA7540 > UBA7540 > Bog-366. The sequence continues at coordinate 3,308 of JARLGN010000304.1, forward strand.
GCTAAAAGGCTGCCGGACATATTACTCCGGTCGAATATTTCAAAGATAGAGTTGAATGATGGGAGATGCGAGTTCTCGAGTGCGTAAGAAATGAGGGGCTGGATTTCAGCCGGTTGATTGGTGAGGTTTGCTTTCCCTTAAGGCAATGAGTTGATTGGAGCGCGCCAATCTGCTGTCGAGATGGACGCGGCTGATTAGTGGTTGACTGACACGGAGGAACGGGAGGACACGGCTCCTCTTGATGCCGCCCTTCCGACAGGAGGAAAGAATATGGGCACCACCAATGCGGATAGAATCATCAGCACAGCAAAGCCGACCAGGACATCAACAAGAGTTACATTCCACTGCCGCTTCGGTTTGTTCATTCAACCTTTCCTTTCGCCTCGCGTCTGGTTAAAGCAATTCAGTGACCATATTGCGGCCAACGGCCACCCCGCCAATACACTGGCAACATAATGATAATAAACAACTTGCAAAGGAAGAAAGATTATTGCTTCTGCGGATTAGTATTCGCTCAGCAAAGTGACGAATTTAGGCTACCCAACGGTGACACTCTACGGCACTGATGGCAAACCGGAACACTGTTTTCATAGAAGGCCTAAGTTGGCTCCGGACCGGGCGGCTGCATCACCACTATCCGAGACGTGCCGTGGGTTACGCGAACCGGTGTTTTCTCCTATAATGTTTTTGAGGGTTCTAGTGGAAAGGCGTTCTCATGATTCTGGTCATTGATAATTACGACTCATTTACCTACAACCTTGTTCAGTATTTAGGAGAGTTGGGAGCGGAGCCTCAGGTCGTTCGGAACGACCAGACCACGGTGGAGGCCATCGGAAAACAGGCTCCGGAAAGAATCGTGATTTCGCCTGGCCCTAAGACTCCCTCCGACGCCGGAATTTGCCTCGACGTCATCGCTACCTTCGCGGGGAAGATACCGATCCTGGGAGTTTGCCTTGGTCATCAGGCCATCGGACAGGCTTTCGGAGGGCAGGTGGTTCGCGCCCCGCAACTGATGCACGGCAAGACAAGCGAGATCAAGCATGACGGCAAGACCATCTTCGAGGGGTTGCCCAATCCCTTTCCCGCCACACGTTATCACTCCCTGATTGTTGCCCTCGAAACGCTTCCGGATTGTCTGGAAGTCTCTGCGTGCACTGCCGACGGGCTCATCATGGGGCTCCGCCATAAAACGATGAAAGTGGAAGGCGTGCAGTTTCACCCGGAATCAATTTTGACCACCGCGGGCAAGGAGCTTCTGGGAAATTTCCTGCGCCTTTGAAGCGTGCCAATTATAAGCCCGGCGCCCGTGAGTTTAATCAAGATGTGATCGCGTGGCCGCGGGGCGGGAATATCGGAATAGTATGACGATTCAGGATTGTATCGAAACCATTAAAGCGCAGGCACACCTCACGCGCGCGGAAGCCCGCGGTGTGATGCGGCAGTTCCTTTCGGGCTCCGTGCCGGACGAGGAGATCGTTACATTTCTCGCTGCGCTACGCGACAAGGGGGAACAGGCCGATGAGCTGGTGGGATTTGCGGAGGTGATGCGCGCCCACGCAGCGGAAACATTGCTGGCGGAAGGAGTAAGGGTTGAAAGCATCTCGCGCCAGGAGCCGTTGCTCGACACCTGTGGCACTGGAGGCGACGGCCGGGGAACGTTCAATGTTTCCACGGCAGCCGCTCTGGTCGCGGCGGCGGCGGGAGTGCGCGTAGCCAAGCACGGTAACCGCTCGATCTCGAGCCGATGCGGCAGCGCCGACGTACTGGAATCTCTGGGTGTGGCGATGGACTTGCCGTTGGAGCGAATACCGCAATGCCTGGATGAGGTGGGTTTCGTCTTTCTTCTGGCGCCACGCCTGCACCTTGCCATGAAGCACGTGATGAATGCGCGACGCAGCCTGAAAACCAAGAGCGTGTTCAATCTCCTCGGCCCGCTTACGAATCCCCTGGCCGCGACGATCCAGTTGGTGGGGGTCTTTGACGCAGCACGCACGGAACTGATAGCGGAAACACTGCAGGCGGTGGGAACCCAGCGAGCATACGTGGTGGCGGGCTCTGACGGCATCGATGAGATTACTACCACGGGGCCAACTCGCCTGTCCTCAAGCTTCGGCAACGGGGTTGTGACACGCGACGTATACCCGGAAGAGTTTCGCGTGCCGCGCGCCACAATCGAACAGCTCCA
>JARLGN010000305.1 GCA_031292775.1 Acidobacteriota bacterium
GAAACACCGCCAGCGTCAACCAGATGACCGGATCGCAGTGCCCGGCTTACACCCCCGGCGTGACTCCCTAGTCTGCTGATCGGGTAAGGTACCAGGTATCTCTTCAAGTAAGGTCTGACGACGAGCGGCATCCGATTTATCTCGGATGCCGCTCGTTTCTTTTGGGAGACCGTCAATTACGCCTCTTTTCCCGCCAGAGTTCTCTCCAGTCTTTGCTTTCCCCTTGAATGGACAGCCCGGCAGGCTAATGAAGAAGTCGTTGCGGCGAGGCGAGGCAGGTGCGGGTTTACCCCGCCACCCATTCCTTGATTTCAAGGGACGATGGCGGCATAGAGCCGCTGCTTGACACTTCTTTATCTGCATGGATCGCCGGTGGGAGGGCTAATCAAGAGACACTAAGCCGCGATATGGGAAATTAATGATGACGCCAGCGGTTTGGTTTAGGGGTAATGCCAAACTTAAGCTAGCCGTGGGACTTCATCCACTCGGCAAATCTCCGAATTCCTTCTTCCAAACTGACTTGGGGCGAATAGCCGAGGACCTGGCGCGCTTTGGTGAGGTCGGCGTGCGTGAGGAGCATTTCTCCTGCGGGGGTGGGAATGAATTTGCGCCGGACGGGTTTGTGCAGTGCGCTTGCCAGAGTATCCACCATTTTGTCAATGCGCACCGGGTGTGAATTACCAATGTTGTAGACATCGAAGCTGCCGGAGGAATCGAGGGCTCGCAGTATCCCGTCTACGATGTCGTCGATATAGGTGTAATCACGCTCCAGGCTGCCATCTCCAAAGATCGGGACCTCTTCGCCCTTCAAGATCATACCGGCAAATTTGCGGATGGCCAGGTCAGGCCGTTGGCGCGGGCCATACACGGTGAAGAGGCGCAGGCACGCCACTGACAGGCCGTAGGCGTGCGAATACGTAAAGGCCACCGCTTCGCCCGCTACTTTGGTGGCAGCATAGATGGAAAGGGGATGCGAAATGTTGGCGTCTTCCCGGAAGGGTGCCTGGCTCGAGTGTCCGTAGACCGAACTTGAGGAAGCGAACACGAAGCGCCGCACGCCGCATTGACGGCTGGTTTCCAGCACCTGAGTGGTTCCCAGTACGTTGATGGAGGTGTACGCTTCCGGTTGCTGGAATGACGGGCGCACTCCTGGACGCGCCGCCAGGTGAATGACGGCATCCGGTTTGAAAGCCGCAAACACTTCGCGGAGCTTTTCGCCGTCGCGCACGTCAGTGGGGAAGTACTGAAACTTCCCGCTCGCTTTGACTTCCTCCAGGTTGGCGCGTTTGAATTCCGCCGGATAGAACTCATCCAGGTTGTCCACAATCGCGAGGCGCTTGCCTTCCCTGAGCAGACGTTGCGCCAGGTGCGATCCGATAAAACCCGCGCCGCCAGTGAGGAGAATATTGTCCATGGTCTAAATCACTTCTTTCGCGTGGCCTGATATTGGTTATCGGCCGCGGACATGAATTGCAGGTGGCCCTGATCGTCAGCCCAAAGGCTGATTTGAGTTGAATCCGTGGTGAGAAGGAAGCGCCGCAAAGTTCGCTTCGTCCCATCGACGGTGACGGTCTCGGGGCCCACTTCATTCAGGGTTATCACTCCCGGCAGAGCTTCCTGCGGGATGAAGGCGCGAAACACCTGCGTGCCGCCCTGGATTTTGTTGTAGCGGGCGAGAGCCAGTTGGTAGTGGTGGATTACGTTGTCGTCAAGGACAATGACATCCTTGTCCAGTTTCAGGTCCCGGCGATCTTCCTGCCCATTGGCGGCCTTCCTGCGCGCGTGGACCGGCTTGCTGTGAAAGTCGATGCTCAATTGAGAAGTTTGCGCCCCCTTTTGGTTCCACGTATAAGAAAGGGGATCGAGCTGAGGATCAAGCACGAGGCTTGAAGTGGTTCGCGACTCAACGCTTTTGCCGTCTTCCGGCATATTCATGCGAACCTCACTCTGGGCCTCGATACGGCCTGAGCGGAGACGAATCTCAAACTTTTCAATCCCGATGCTCTGCCCGGAGGCAAAGATTTCGAAAGTGCCTTGATCGGTGGGGTCAGGCGGCGCGGCGCTGGGGGCCTGCCCCACGAGAGGGACCGCCACCTTAAGGCCGACCAGTAGTACGACGATTGCAGACAGCAACGTACAGCGTTTTAGGGGGACCAGTGCCGGCTCCTTTCAGGTCAGAAGACCCGCAAACTCAGGATTTGTTCCACCACCTCTTCCGGCGCGCGTCCTTCCGTTGAAATGCGGAAATCCGCCAGGCGGTAATAGGGTAAGCGGTCCAGGAAAAGCTGCTCAAATGACTGCAGATCGCGAAAGAGCGGGCGGTTTTCCATGCCCTCACAGCGTTCGCGAAGAATCTGGGGTGGGCAGTCAAGCCACACGGTTGCGCCCCCCGATTCGCGGATCAGTTCCACATTGGGAGGTTGGGCGAACGTGCCGCCGCCCAGGGCGATTACGGCGGGCTCGACTTTGGAAGCCTCCGTCAGCGCCGCGTGCTCAACCTGGCGAAAGAAGGGTTCCCCGGAGTTTTCAAAAATCTCCCGTATGCTCAACCCTTGGCCCGCCTCGATCAGCGTGTCGAGGTCGATCAACGGCCACCCAAGGGCATTGGCCAGCAACTTGCCCACGGTGGACTTGCCGCTTCCCATGAAGCCCAGAAGGTAAATCAGTTTTCGACGTAGGCGACTCATTCCGTGACGGGGTCCCAAATCAGAAGTGTCCACCCACGATTATAGTGGCCCCGTTACATGCCGCGCAACAATTCCTTGGTGTGGGGTAAGCGCCCTTAAGAAACTTTCTTACGCTGGCGCTTTCCCATAGTCTTTGATCTTCATTAACTCGCCACCACGCAGAGCGGATTGATGGGCGATAATGCCGGGTAGAGTGTAGGCGATTGCCTCGTAGACGTTCACCGTGGGCCACCGATCTTCCACAATTGAACTGATGAACTCGTGGGACAAGAAGGTGTGTGACCCCCCGTGGCCGGTGGTTACTCGCATGGACGGCGGTAAGGTCTCCCAGTGGGTTGGTTCGTGGTATTCACTGCTTGATACTTTGCCTTCCGGGTACCCATTTGAGTCGAGCACGGTTTGGCCGCCGCTGCCGATTTGTATGACCGTGTTGGGAGATCCTTCCGGGCGTTCCATGATGTAGGACATTCGATCGCCATAGATGCCTCCCCGTTCTGCCCCTTGCGTGGCGATGTGCCAGGACACCGAGATGCGGGAGCTGTGTCCGCCCGAGGTCTTGAAGAAACCCGTCGTATTCCAGAACGGGTTGTTGTACTGATTGGTGGCCAACACCTGATGTCCGTCGCCCCAGCCGATGGCCGTGACCTCCGCCATCCGCTCACCAGTAATGGGGACTACGATCCCTACGCAGTGGGTGGGGTAGTGCATCGGCGGAAATCCATTTCGCCAGGTGGGGAAGCCGCGCTCATCGGTCATGATCGCGATCAGACCCTCGTGATGGTATTCCGCCTCGGTGTAGAAGATTGTTCCGAATCTGCCTCGCTGTGCCCATTCGCGGCAGGTGATCACTTGGGGCCGATAGTAGCTGGTTTCCGCCATCATGTATTTCATGCCCGTCTTCTTCACGGTTTCCAGCAGCAGTTCCAGTTCCTCCTCGCTCATTCCCGCCGGCACGGCGCTGATGACGTGTTTTCCCACTTTCATGGCTTCCGTGGCCATCCAGACGTGCAAGGGTGCGGGAGTGAACACCGCCACGGCATCCAGTTCGGGATGTTTGAGGAACTGGCGGAAATCTTTGTATTTCGTGGCCGGTCCATAGACCTGCGCCATGTGCTCCAAACGGTCTTCCCGCAAGTCGCAGACGGCGGTGACCTTGCAGTTAGGGTCGAGGTGCCACTGAAAGCCGCTGCCGAAATTGCCGCCCACAACCCCGATTCGAACTGTTTTGCTGCTGGGGGCGCGCGCGAGGACTCCACTGGCGGCGGATAGTGCACCGGCCGTCACGCCGATTCCCTTCATGAATTCGCGGCGGCCAAGAATCTGAGCGTGTTGTGCCAAGGTGTTTCCTCCCTGATCGGCATTGAATTAAACGGTCAAACAGTAAGGGCGATTCGATTTCATGTCAACTCGAAGCCGCGGATGAACGCAGATGAACGCGGATCAGCACATGTACGGGTGATGACGGCGTAAACCTGCCACCACGGCGAATCGAGGAGAGGCATGGGGCCGAGCACCGCTCGGCCCCATGCCGGATATGATTTTAGTATTGCGGATGAATGCGGATAGTGCCGCTGAAGGATGTCAGCTCGATGGTGGCTTTGCCGGCGTTGTGGGTTCCCAGCAGGCTATTCGACGTCCCGCGAGGTGAAGCTGACTCGCGCCGGTGCGTCATGGGCATGGTATTGATTACCTTGCCCTTCAGGGTCTTGGCGGTTAATTCATAAGACGCGGAAGCCGGGCAGACGATTTCCAAGTCGCCGCTGTAAGCGGAGAGAATGTAGTTGCCGTGCTCCGTGAAATCGCCTTCATAGAGAATCCGCCCGGAGGTAGTGCTGCCATGGAGGTGTGTGGTGGTGGGCGAAACAAAGTGCAAATTTCCGGTGATGGAATCCGCCTCCACATTGCCGGCGGCCTTGATGACCTCAATGTCACCCGCCACGGTACGGACGGCGAGATGGCCGGAGAAATCGCGAACCGATATGTCGCCGCTTACCGATTGCACCGAAGCGTCCGCCTGCATTCCTTCCACACGAATCTTTCCCTGGGGATTACGGATTTCCAGACTGGCGCCGGAAGGAACATCCAACGTGTAATCGACGGATTGTTCGTTCGACGGGAGAGACGGGTCCAGAAGGTGCGTGGCAAAATGGATCTTGTCCGCGGGAGCCGTATTGGGGAGGAATTCGGCATCAACCTCCACGCGCGGCGATGCAAGCGTGTAAACGACATGCACCGCCGCCTTGTCCCACCCACGAACCAGAATGTGGCCTCTAAGGTTATTCAGGCTGATGCGTGGCTCACGCGTAGTATCAAATGTCTTCTCCACGCGCCCGTCACCCGCAGCCCACATCAAGGTTGCCGGAAGCAGGATCACCCCTATTAACTTTAGCACCTGCCTGAATGAGTACAGGCTTGCGGCATCACGGTTTCTCAACCCCTTGTCCCTCTTTCTAACGCCCGTCGAACTCCAACGCAGAAGACAAAACTTCAGCCTTGCTTGTATACGCTGCCAGGAGATAATCATGAGCCAGCGTATTTCTGGGCTCGTGTTGCAATGAGTCCAGACATTCCTTGATCGAACCATCCAGCGAAACCAGGCTCTTTTCGTACGTGGCCTTAAGGTCAGGGGACATGGATGCTTCGTTCGCTCTAAAACTGCTTTCCAGATCAGCAACGACATGGGCCAACGCGCCGTCCTCGCCGGAAGGAATTGCCGACGCCATCTGTGTCACGACATGGGGATACGATATCTCGACCGAACTGCCACCACTCTGCATGTTGCCGGAGGGCCAGATCAGCGCCGACCCCACCATGATCAGGACGGCCAAGACCGCCGCAGGCATGGCGTGGTGTAAGAAGCGCCAGGATAGGAATTCGCCCCACCCGCTGACGGGCTCGCGGAAAGCACCCTCCGCTTCCAACCTCGATCGAATATTGGCCCAGACCACACGGGACGGCTCTTCCAGCGGCAGATCCCATGCTGCCTGTCGAATGGCCTGCATGTCCGCCAGCAAGGCGCCACAGGGAGCGCACTCCTGCGCGTGGGTGACGATGAAGGGACTGGCCTCGCCCTCCAGGTAAGCTTCGAGCCCGGCATCAAATTGCGTGCACGCGGGCGCGCGTAAAACTCCCTCTGCTTCCAACTTTACCCGCAGGCTGGCCCAAACTAAACTTGAGGGTTCTTGCAGGGGCAACTCTCTCGCCGCCTCGCGAACTGCCTGCAGGTCCGCCAGCAATGCGCCACAGGGGGCGCAACTCTGTGCGTGAGACACGATGAAGGGGTTATTTTCGCCTTCCAAGTAGCCTTGCAGCTCGGCGTCAAATTGCGTGCAGGCGGGCACAGCAAATGCTCCCTCGAGTTGTAATTTGTCGCGTAGGCTCGCCCACATTGCGGCGGGAGGCTCTTCCAAGGGCAGCTCTTGCGCTGCCTGCCGAATCGACTGGAGATCCGCCAGCAAGGCGGCGCACGATGCACAATCCCGGGAGTGGGAGGTGATGAAGGGGCGCGCTTCGCCCTCCAAATAGAGTCCCAACTCGTCATTAAATTGTGAACACGCCGCGAATGCGATGTTTGGACGTTCTTCCATAAAGCCTCTTACGACTCTTCCACCGGTTCTCCGGCGGGAAGCGGTTCATCCGCAGATTTCAAGCCACGGTCCAGGCGCAGACGCTCGCGCAATTTCATGCGAGCCTTGTGAAGCTGCGACTTGGAATTTCCCACGGAGCATTTCATGATCTCAGCAATTTCATTGTGTTCGTAACCTTCCACATCATGCAGCACGAACACCGTTCGATAGCCCGGGGGCAAATCCGCAATTGCATTCTGCAGGCCGATGCGGTCAACCGAGCCTGTCAGCCGGCGGTCATCACTTCCGTAATCGCGCTTGACCGGTTCATCTTGCGAATTATCCGTCTCATCAAGCGAGATCTGTTGCAGTCCCTTCTTGCGCAAGTGCATCAGGACCACGTTTACTGCCAGGCGATGAAGCCATGTCGAGAAGGCCGACTCACCACGGAAAGTGGAAATCTTGCGAAAAAGCTGCAGAAATGCTTCCTGCGCCAGGTCTTCCGCTTCCGCCGTATTACCCGTCATGCGCAGGCACAGCGAATACACACGCCGCTTGTGAGCTTCGAACAGCGCTGCAAACGCTCCTTCATCGCCTTGTTGCGCGCGCGCAATGAGCTGCGAATCAGCCGCAGCCTTTGTAGCCGGTGTCTTATTTGTGTTCAAGAAGTTTCACGACCGGCCGCACCTCAACTCCTTAGTTGTGATGCGGCACAGGATTTTCGAGTTGTATTCTACCTGACGATTACCCGGTTCCAGCAGTTACACGTTGGAAAATGTCGGTGGCGCTATTGGCTCCCCCCACCCAGAATCCGGATGACCGCCTTTCCCACGCCTATGTTTCCCGACGTATCAGACGCACGCAAGGTCAGGATGTGCTCCCCCGGCGCCAGATGTGAGAGCTTTAAGGTAAAGGTCTCCTTGCGCGAATCCACGATGCCGTCGTCAGAAAGCACGCCGTGCCAATCGTGTCCATCCAGGGAGGTTTCCGCGCCCCGCAAGGGGGAAGTGCTGTCTTCCGCCGAGAATTGTATTTCTGCCGCCGACCCGGTGACCACCAGTTTCAACACTTCGACGTCCGGAGGCGTATTGTCGACCCAAAAGGGGGCACTCAAAAGCTCGGACTTTCGCTCCAATTGGGGAGGATTGGATTCCTCGTCTGATGCTTCCAGGCGCGCAACGTATTTGCCGTCCCCTAAAGTAGTTGGGTCAATCGTGTAGCTGGATTGGTGAATTTTGTCCTTCAGAAGGTGCCATTCCCGCTCGTCCGTCGCTTTAACGTAAAGAGCGTAGACCAATTGGTCGCCGTTGGGGTCATCGGCCTGCCAGGTGATCATAATGGGAGTCTTCCCGGAGGGAGGAGGTTGCGGCGAGGGACCGAAAACTCCTGAAGGCGCTCCGGTTACGGTGATTCCGCCACCCATCGACAGGTTAATTGACGCCCCCGCTGCGCCCGTCCTCTCACTTGACGTGCTGACGTTTAGCGAGTGGATTTGGGGCGGCAAGTTCTGATTCAGATAAGACAGGGTTGCCTCTTCCAGAACGGGGGACGCGCTTCCCGATGTTCGGAGCACTGCCTTCCACTGGATGTAACGTGCGGGGGGGCTCACGACCGGATCACCGTTGGAGTTGGTGAAAGGGCCCGCCCAATCGCTCCAGGTTTGGTCAGGGTGTTCAGAATTCCCCGAACGTGTGTAAAACTGCAACGCGCAGCCTGCCGGCACGGTCCCTCTCCAAGCCAGGACACCCCAGTGTGAGATGAACTTAGTGTCTTTAACGACCGACTCGAACGTGCCCTCCTGGGTGGGGGAAGCTCCAATGCGGAACAATTTGGCCACATTGCTTGTCGCGACATAAAGGTCTGAGCCGCCTTGGAGTAAACGAGTGGCGAGAGATTCGTGGGTTTCCGTGAGGATTGTCAATTTCTCGCCGTTAGGTTTGGCATCCAGGTCGAAAACCCGCCCGTTGCTGTCCGTAGTGAATAGCACGTGGCTATTTCGGACTGTAAGTCCAAATATGCTTTCGTTGGCGGAACTCCAGATGGTCTCGGCAGTTGAATCCGGAAAGATTTCGATCAATGCTCCGCGGCCTGCTCCCAACTGCATGGGAAATATTGCGGGGCTTTGGGGTGTTGACCGGTTAAAGCTTGGGTGCCCTGTTCCTCCCGGTGGCGCCTGCCCTTTGGCCGCGGATTCGGGATCAGCCGAGGCGGTGACCGTGACCGTGGTAACGGCGCCGCCCATGCCACCTGGAGGAGGCGCTAAGAGCATGTCTGGAGAACCCTTGCTTCCCGCGCCGCCCAGAGTAGCCGCAAAGATGTCGCCACGTTCGTCGACTGCCAGATCGTGGACCTCTGGCAACCCAGCCTGGTATATAACAAACCCTTTCCCTTGGGGTGAGATGCGATAAATCAGGCCATTCGGCACGCTTCCGGCCAGCAGGTTCCCCTTGGGGTCGAGCCTTAGGCACATAATGTGAGTCTGCTTACTCTCAAAGAAAAGTTCTCCCTTGCCGGATGCGTCGACGCGGTAGATATTCCCCTTATCACCAGTGGCGACGTACAGTCGGCCCTGCGCGTCGAACTGTAATGCCCAAATATACTTAGCCTTGGGTTCATAGAAAACGCTGGAGGCGCCGTCGGGAGTTATTTTGTAGACTTTTCCATCCGGGGAGCTGCCCACATAAAGGTCTCCGCCGGGGCCCACGGTCATGGCAAAGATATCGGGTTCCTGCGCCTTTAAGATGAGCTTGGACTTCTGCTCGGC
>JARLGN010000006.1 GCA_031292775.1 Acidobacteriota bacterium
GGTCCATTTCCCTGCGGTCCGGAGCCGAATTTCTGGCTCCCAGGCGTGGGCCTCTCGGGCCGAGCTCCGCGATACTGGCTTCCGGCTCCAGTACCTTGGGGTCTGGGTCCCCGATAGGGGCCTCCGTTTTCGGGCCGCTGAGGTCTGCCTCCGAATGGCTTACCCTTCGGTCCATTTCCCTGCGGTCCGGAGCCGAATTTCTGGCTCCCAGGCGTGGGCCTCTCGGCCCGAGCTCCGCGATACTGGCTTCCGGCTCCAGGACCTTGAGGTCGGGGTGCAGGATACGGTCTAGTTTTTGTGGGAGTCTGCGGCCTAAATCCGGAATTCCGACTTAGAGCTGCGGGCTGCGGGGACACGGTTCCGATGTACTGCCTCCCCACTGGTGGAGTTTGGGGTTTGACTGCTGGAGGCTGAATCCTAACCGCAGGACTCTGGCTTCTCATTGCCGGCTCCAGACTCCTTCTTCTTGGCTCGTGGCTTTTGAGTGCAACAGTATCCGTTTCCTTCCATGCTTTCAGCCGCTCAACTTCCGCGCGCGTCAGGTTGCGCACATTTCCGGGCGCCAGGTCCTTGTCTGTCAGGAACGCAATGCGCACGCGTTTTAACTTTACCACTCCCTTGCCGACGCGTTCAAACATACGCCGAACCTGATGGTATCGGCCTTCGATCAGAGTAATTTCATACCAAGGTTTGGGATCCTGTCCCAGCGGGCGAATCTCACAAGGCTCGGTGCGCCGGCCATCAAGCACGATTCCGGTTTGGAGCTTGGCGATGTCCGCAGGGTCCGGGCGGCCTTCCAATTTCACCTGGTAAGATCTGGGGACAGCAGATGCGCGCGACATCAGAAAATTTGCCAGCTCGCCATCGTTGGTCAAAATCATCAAGCCGGAGGAATGAAAGTCCAGCCTTCCTACCGGGTAGACGCGCTGTTTGATGCCTCGCACCAGGGAGACGACTGTTGGGCGGTGCTGCGGGTCGCTGACCGTGGAAACATACCCGACGGGCTTATTCACAAGTAAGTAAACACTTTCGGCATCGCGGGTCAACAAACGACCGTCCACGCGAATATGATCGTGAGTAGGGTCGGCTTTCGACCCTAGTTTGGAGACGGGTTTTCCGTTAACGCTGACGCGGCCTTCCAGAATGATCTGTTCGGCCTTACGGCGTGAAGTAATCCCCGCATCAGCGATAATCTTCTGAAGGCGTTGTTCCATAATTGCGTGATGCTACACTTTCTGACCTGCGACCGTTGCCTATTTAGGCCTTCGGTTCATGGTCTTCCGGGGCCGCCATTGAGTCGGTTGCGGAGGTCGGCTCCGTAATGGCGGGCGTGGAATTATCAGCACTCTCCGCCGGCAATCGCTCGTCTGACGAGTGGGTTTCCCGGCCGGTCGTTCCTGAATCTTCCTGGGGTATCGATTCCGCGTCTACAGGGGGCACGGTTTCTTCTGGCGGAGCGGGATGCTCGTCGAGATTCACTGTGCCGGCTTCTTCGGGCAATGCTGCTGCAGGTTCGGCTTCAACCGGTACCTCCGTGGGTACGATCTCCTCGGCAACGGGAGGAAGTTCGACATTTTCCGTGCTGGATTCCTCCGCCGCTGCTGGCACAGGTTCGATTGCAACCGGAGTTTCTCCAAGCACAGTCTCGTCCACTACAGAAGGAAGTTCGATATTCTCCGTGCTGGGTTCCTCTGCCCCGGCTGGTGTAGTTTCGACAATTTCGGGTACTTCCGAGGGTACGATCTCCTCGACAACGGGAGGAGGTTCGACATTTTCCGTGCTGGATTCCACCGCCGTTGATGGCACAGGTTCGACTGCAACCACGGTATCTAAAGGTACTGTTTCCCCGGTTGCGGGAGGCAAAGATTGCGGCTGAGCCTCTGCGGCGCCCCCAGCCGCCACGGCGCTGACTTCTGCGCCGGGAGTCCCTGCGGCCTCGCCGGCTGCTGCAGGCGCTTCTCCTTCGGCCCATTCTGAGCCCAAAGCGCGCTTCGCCAATTCCTCAAATTCCTTCAGACTGGGTAACTCTCCCACATCCTTTAACCCAAAGTGCACCAGGAAATCTTTTGAGGTGCGATACAGGATAGGGCGACCCACCACGGCCTTGCGGCCCGACGTCACCACCAATTTCTTTTCCAGCAGGGTATGGATCACGCCGCCCGAATCCACGCCGCGGATCTCCTCGATTTCAGGCATCGTCACCGGCTGACGGTAGGCAATCACCGCCAGGGTCTCAAGCGCGGGCTTGGACAGGCGTATTGCCGGCTTCAGGCTCTTCACATATTTCCGCAGGGTTTCGTGGTGCTCGGCCTTGGTGGAGAACTTATAGCCATTTGCCACCTGCCGCACCTGAATGCCGTGCACATTCTGCTCGTAGTCGGCCACCAGTTCGTCCAGCTTGGCTTTGACACGCTCGCGGTCTTCGCCTTCCAGCGTCTTGAGGATGCCATCCAGGGTGACAGGTTCCGGTGCGATGTAGATAATGCCCTCAATGAGGGCCTTTAAGATTTCGTCATTCAGCATAAGTGAAGTCTTCAGTTATCAGTTGTCAGTTCTCAGTAGCCGTGCTAAGTATTTGCCGCATCAGGTTCAGTTTGCAGTGGATCGCCTAACTGAATACTGAAAACTGATGCCTGAGAACTGTTTGCTAGGTAAAGCTCTCGTCCAGTCCCGCCGCAAGTTCCTCGGCGCTTTTGGCCGCAAAAACTTCTTCAAACCTCTTGCTGCGGGCGACTGTGATCGAGGTGAAAGTATCCTTTTGCTGAAGCCGAATCGCTCTCAGCCGTACCATCTCCAGTAGCGCCAGGAAGATGGCGATCAACGCTTGCCGCCACACAAAGTCGCCGATCAAATCAGACAGTGAAACTGGCCCAGGGCTGGAGCGCAGCACCTGCTTCACGTGGTCAACCATCTTCGCCACGCTAACTTCTTCGCGGCGGATCATGATGAGCGGCTTTTTCTTGGCGCGGTCCAAAATCTGCCGGAACACAGAAATCAGGTCAAATATCGACACCGCAAAACCGGGTTCGTCCTCGGCCTCGGCAAACTCACCTATACCCGGCTGCGACCACATAGCATCTTCCAAAAGGCGCTTTGAGTTGAGCATTTCCGCTGCGTTCTTAAACTGCTCGTGCTCAAGGAGCCGTTGCACCAATTCCGTGCGGGGATCTTCCAATTCTTCCGGCGGGGCCGTCGGGTCAGGCGGCAAAAGCGTGCGTGACTTGATGTAAATCAGGGTGGCCGCCATGAAAATAAACTCTCCCGCCACATCGATATTCAATTCCTTCATCAAATGCAGATAGTCAAGATATTGCTGGGTGATTTTGGCGATGGGAATGTCATAGATATTGATCTGCTGCTTGCGAATCAAGTCCAGCAAAAGGTCAAGCGGGCCTTCGTAGACTCCGAGCTTTATGGGCGGAGGCGGCGCCACAAGATGCGACGACCGTGTGGCCGTCGGTGCGGCAGGTTCGCCGGGCGCAGAAAGAGCTTCCGTGGGCTCCTTGGCTTCCGGTGTTTCCGGATTCGGTATGGGAAGGTCGTCAATCATACAAATAAAGAGCTTTCAGCTATCAGCATTTAGCAATCAGCTTTCGGAACACCTTGCGTACGCCTTTGTTATCCACGCCCCCTCCCCACAAAAACGGGATGAGGCGAGGGAGCTTTAGCTGCCAGCTTAAAGCTGAGAGCTGAATGCTTTCTTCTCACGGCGCGAGGTTGACGGCACGGCGAACTTCGGCCATGGTCTTCTGCGCGACCTCGCGGGCCTTCTTCGTTCCGTCCTCAAGGATTTCCCAAACGAGCTCCGGTTTTTGCTCGTAGGGTTTCCGGCGTTCCTGGATCGGCGCCAGAAAGGCATTCACATTCTGGGCCGCGAGCCGTTTGCACTCAACGCAACCGATCGCTGCTGTCCGGCACTCGCTGTTTATCCGGGAGATCAGGTCCCCACCGGAGAAGATTTTATGCAGGTCGAAGACCGGACACACATCCGGGTCGCCGGGGTCCGTGCGCCGTTTGCGCGCCGGGTCCGTCATATACACAGCGAGCTTTTTGGAAATTACTTCCGGCCCATCCGTCAGGAAAATTGCGTTGTTGTAACTCTTTGACATCTTGCGGCCGTCCGAGCCCGGCAAGCGCGGCGACGAAGTCAGCAGCACATCCGGCTCAGGGAAAAGGGGATCGAGCGTCCCCACATCACGATTCAGATAGTCCGCGCGAACATCCAGGGAAGCCCGGTGGTAATTTTCCAGAATAAACTGTTCCGCTTTGCCCGCGGGGGGACGGGCGAAATTCCGGATGGCGGTTCCCCACGCAATCCATTCCTGCTCGGAACGCTTTTTCAAATGCAACTTGCCAAAGGCTTGGTTGAACCGTCGTGCCACCTCGCGCGTCAATTCCACGTGGGGAATCTGATCTTCTCCTACGGGAACGTAGCGCGGCTTGTACATCAGGATGTCAGCGGCCTGCAACAGCGGATAGCCGAGAAAACCATAAGTGTTGATGTCGTGGTCCCGAATGTTCTCAAGTTGTTCTTTGTAAGTAGGCACCCGTTCCAACCAACTGAGCGGCGTTACCATGGAAAAGAGCAGGTGCAGTTCCGCGTGCTCCGGCAAGCGCGACTGGACGAAAAATGTCGCCTTCGCGGGGTCAAGCCCACAGGCGAGCCAGTCGGTCACCATCTCCCAGGTGTCCTGGCGCAAGTCGACCGTGTTCTCGTAACCCGTCGTCAACATGTGCCAGTCAGCGACGAAGTGAAAGCTATCGTATTCATCCTGCAGTTTCACCCAATTTTGTAAAGCGCCTACCAGGTTGCCCAGATGAAGTTTGCCGCTGGGCCGCATACCGCTAAGAATGCGTGGTCGTTGTGCTGTCTCGATATTCCCCATTTGCCTTGGATAATCCTTCGTAGGTTTCGTCAGACCTCGGTAGGTCCGGAAAACTTGCATGCCGCCGGAATTTCGCCAGTTTCTAATCGTAACATAGCCGCCCCAGAAACGCGAAGGAGGCGAGGAGGTGTCGGGAGGGCAACAATGTTCCCGGCACTTGGCCAGCAAACGGGAATTCGCGTTTACCCGTGCATCACACTCATGAGATACTGACAGGCTTTCGCAAGAAATTTCCTGCTCACGGCGTAAAGTCAGGGAGCAGGCCATCGTGCACGTGGCAGATTGTTTGCAGGCGCGAGCAGCAAAGTCTTGCGGGAGCAGGCCCAGACCGCGACCGAAAAACGACCCTATGGACATCAGGAGATGAAAGGATGCGGCGTTAGCCTGCCTTGATCTGATGCCGCCACACCCGTATGGGACAATCTGTCGAAGCAACCCCGCCGAATGGAACCACCAAGCATCTGAGCAGAGTCCTGGGCCTTTGGGACGTGGTCTTCTTCGGTCTGGTCCTAATCTCTCCCATGGCTGCCGTGCCGCTGTTTGGAGTGGCGCAAAAACTCTCACACGGGTTTGCCACCACGTGCATTCTGCTTTCCATGGGTGCGATGGCCATCACGGCAGTGAGTTATGGACGGATGGCCGCCATTTACCCTTCCTCGGGGTCGGCCTATACTTACATCAGCAAGGGGCTTAACCCCCACCTGGGTTTTCTGGTCGGCTGGGCGATGCTTCTTGATTATCTTGACCAGCCAATCCTCAACAGCATCTATGGCGCGTTGACCATCCAGCGCCTGCTTCCCCAGGTCCCTTACATTGTGTTGGCGGCTCTTTTCGTGGCGGTCATGACCTACTTTAATTTGCGCAGCATTCGCGCCACGGCGCGTGTGAATGAAATCCTGCTGGCCGTCATGACCGCGGTGATCGGCGTATTCATCATCATGGCTATTCGATATCTTTTCAAGGCGGAGGGGATTGGCGGCTTTTTCTCGACGCAGCCGTTCTACGACGCGCGCACGTTTCAATGGCACGCGATCGCGACGGGAACGTCCCTTGCCGCCTTAACGTACATCGGCTTCGACGGAGTGACGCTCCTGACGGAGGAAGTCAAGAACCCCAAGCGAAACATTCTGCTGGCCGGCGTGATGGTCTGCATCTTTACCGGCATCTTCAGCGGCTTGCAGGTATACCTTGCACAACGCGTCTGGCCCAATTACACCACCTATCCGCACGAGGAAACTGCCTTTATGGATGTCGCGCAAGTCGTTGGCCACAGGGGGCTGTTTATCGCCTTGCTCGTGAATCTGGTGATCATGAGTCTGGCCTGCGGACTCACCGGACAACTGGGCGCAGCGCGGCTGCTGTACGGCATGGGGCGCGATAACGTTTTGCCGCGCAAACTCTTTGGCTACCTGGGCAGCACCAACGTTCCCACGGCAAACGTTCTGATCATCGGCGTACTGGCCTTCCTCTTCAGCCAGATCTTCAGTTACGAGCTTGCCGCCGAGATGCTAAACTTCGGCGCTTTCCTGGCCTTTATGGGCGTGAATTTCTCCTGTTTTTGGCAGTTCTACTTGCACGGGCAGGACGGATACAAGCGTCACTTCGTGAAGGACGCCGTGATACCGCTGGTGGGATTCGTATTCTGCCTCTGGATCTGGTGCAACCTGTCCGGGCCCTCCTTGGTCAGGGGAGCGATTTGGCTTATTGCCGGTATCGCGTACGCGGCCATCAAGACCCGTGGGTTTCGCGGCCGCCCGCTCACCATGGACTTCCGTGAGTCGTAATGAGGGATTAGCCTGTTAGATTGCACAGGAAAGACACTCTTTTGGGGGGACACACTTATGGCTTGGATCAAAGTTGTCGAACCCGAGGAAGCAACGGGTGCCCTGAAGCAGGAGTACGACGTCGCCCGGGAACGGGCCGGACGAGTATTCAACATCCTTAAGGTTCAGAGCCTGAACCCTGACGCCCTGCAAGCCTCCATGCAGATGTATCGGGCCACTATGTTTGGCTCCTCCGGCCTTTCGCGGGCCGAGCGTGAGATGCTGGCCACCGTGGTGTCGTGGGCCAACCACTGCTTTTATTGAATTGAAGCTCACGGGGAGGATCTCCGTGCAGAATCAAACGATGAGATGCTGGCGGAACACGTCAAGCATAACTACGCCCGCGCAAACCTTACGCCCCGCCAGAAGGCCTTATGTAGATTTGCGGAGATGGTAACGCGCGCTCCGGCAGCACTGAGTTCACGACATCTTGAATCTCTCCGCCAACATGGCTTGACCGACCGCGACATTCTCGACGCCGTCCAAGTCATCTCGTATTTCAATTACATCAACCGCATCGCAGACGCGCTCGGCGTTGACCCCGAACCCGAAATGCAACCGGCGTTCGAAAAATGGCAGGCGGGATCCGAGTGAACCTGGTTTGCCGGAGGGCGGCGCCGTTTCATGCGCCGTCGCTACCGAGGGAAAGTCCCATGTCACGCGCCACGCTCTGAATGTGGTGCCGCCCCTCGTCATACTGCTCAGCGGTTTTCAGGTGTTCCAGCATCAGGGGAGCGTCTACCGGAAGTCCCGAAAGCCCTCGCAAATAGGCGCGATAATCAATCTGGCCGCGGCCGGGAGTGACTTCGCGCAAGGATACCTGGACGTAATCCTCCCAGCTCAGGTCTTTGGCGTGGCACGACACAATCCACTGCCCCAGCTTCTGAAAGCACTCATCGATGACCGCGCTGTTGTTGTACATCCGCTCGGGACAATTCATCACGTTACACACGTCCAGATGTGCCCCAAACTGTTTGCGGTCAACCTTCTCGATCAGCTTCAGGTAATCGTCCGGCCCTGTGGGGAAGTTGAAGGGCATCATCTCAATTGAAAACTTGGTACGAGTCGGTTTGACGGCGTCGATGACATGGCGGCAGTTCTCCACCGTCGCATCGATGAACTCCTGGGTGATGTTCCTGGGATCGGGACCGCACCAATAGTGGGGATTATAGGAGCCGGCAATATTGACACAACAGCGCGCCCCCACCGTGTCGGCCAGGGCAAGCCGCTCCTGCACGTGCGCCAGATTCTTGCTGCGCTTCTCCGCATCGGGGTCAAGCATGTTGCACCATGCGCCCACTTCCGCGATGGCCACGTCGCGAGCAGCAAATTCCTTGATGATCGACTTTATTCGGTCCGTGTCGTTGATTTCGACGCGCGGAACATAAGCGGCCCGGTATCCCAACCTGAGATGTTCCTGGGCAAGCTCCGCCGGGTCTTCCGATTTGAGAAAGATGGGGCCACCCAACCGCATGGGCCTGACAGGTGACGCGGCCGGCCTTCCCCACGTGGGGGTGGTCACCGCGGCCAGAGCGGCCATCGTCCCTGTCTGGCCGAGAAAGGCACGTCTGGACAAATGTTTAGGCATAATGATCTCCTGTACCAGAGTTAGTCATCGTCAGCTTAAGGCCCGGAATCAGACAAGCTAGTTCAAAGCGCACTCTGCTGTGATAGAATAAATACGATGAGACTCTATACTTACCCCATCAAGATTGAACGCGAAGGGCGCAAGTATTATGCCTATAGCGAAGATTTTCCGGGTGTGTACGGCTTGGGGAAAACAATCGACGGAGCCAAATCCAGCATCCTCGAAGCGATGAGGATTTATATCGAGGAATGCCACGCCAAACGCCGCCCCGTGCCTAAGACACGTACAGTCTATTCTGAAACGGTCTCGCTGGCCCTTTAGCTATCCAAAAATCCTTTTTCCGTAAACCCACTATCTTTCAGGACGCGAAGGAACAGTCCGCGCGGAAGGTCGCCCCGATGCACAGGTAAGACGAGCATCCGACGCGTGGGATGTTTCAGGATTAGGTGAGAACCCTTTTGCCTCGTTTCCTCGTAGCCGTTTTCGCGCAAAAAGCGGAGCAGTTCCTTGGCAGTGGGCATATCTAATCACATCGTACACTAAATCGAGGCCTGTTCCCCCGCGCGTCGCTGGAAGATTTCAATGAAGCAATTGACGAGTGAGACGGCGGCGGGGGTGATGCCGGGGATGCGGGATGCCTGTCCCAGTGTTAGCGGGCGCACTTTGGTGAGTTTCTCCACGACCTCGCGCGAGAGTCCGGAAACTTTGCTGTACTCAAACCAATCCGGAATATGCCGCGACTCGGCGCGCTTCATCCGTTCCATCTGGAGTTCCTGCTGGCGCATGTAGCCTTCGTACTTAAAATCCGTTTCGACGCGGCGAGCTTCTTCGCGGGAGAGCACAGGCCGATCGCGCGCGGCCCTTACCAAGAGATCTTCACCAGCTGTAGGGGCGTTTCCCGAACCACCATCACGCGAGCCTCGCAGCCCTTCGTTGACCCACTCCATCAGGTCGTCGATCCCCAGTTCCTGCCGCTTCAGGATTTGCGCGCCGGTCAAGGGAGAGGGTGCGGTGAGGTGTCCGTCTTCCATCAGTCCCAGCTTCGTGTAAAATTCCTGGCCCATCCGCGAGCGTGGGTCCAAGCGGGTTTCCAGCAGGAATTTTGTTGCCGTACTGATGCGCAGCTTCTTCTCCACAAACGCTTCGTAGTCCTTTTGCTTGATGGTTCCGACCTGGTATCCCAGCGGAGTCAGGCGTTCGTCGGCGTTGTCGATGCGCAGATGCAGGCGGAACTCCGCGCGCGAGGTGAACATGCGGTAAGGCTCATCCACACCCTTGCTTACCAGGTCGTCGATCATGATTCCCGCATACCCCTGCGTGCGGTCGATGGTGATGGGCGATTTCCCTTGCACGCGCAGCCCCGCATTGATGCCGGCCATCATTCCCTGGCAACCCGCTTCCTCATAACCGGTAGTTCCGTTGATCTGGCCGGCAAGAAAGAGGTCATGGATCTTCTTCGTTTCGAGCCACGGATAGAGTTCCGTGGGCTGCACCATGTCATACTCAATCGCATAACCAGGGCGAATCATGTCCGCGTTCTCAAGGCCCGGAATCGACTTCACCATGGCCATCTGGACGTCAATCGGCATGGAGGTTGACATGCCGTTGAGGTAGATTTCGTTGGTGTCCAGCCCCTCGGGTTCAAGGAAAAGCTGGTGCTGCGCTTTGTCGGGAAATTTTACGATCTTGTCTTCAATTGAAGGGCAATACCGCGGCCCAATGCCTTTGATCTGCCCGGAATAGAGTGGGGCGCGATGCACGTTCTCGCGAATGGCGCGATGGGTTTCCGAATTGGTATAAGTAATCCAGCAAACCGTCTGTGGCTGCGTAATGGCCTTGGTGCGAAAACTGAAAGGTGTGGGAATCGGATCCCCGGCCTGCACCTGGAACTTCGAAAAGTCGATGGTGCGGGCGTCCAGCCGCGGAGGCGTGCCGGTCTTGAGCCTGCCCACTTCGAATCCCACGCGGCGAAGCGCCTCACCCAAAAGCACCGAGGGCGGCTCCCCTGAGCGTCCGGCCGGATATTGGTTCTCTCCACAATGGATCAACCCGTTCAGAAAAGTCCCAGTGGTGATGATGACCGCGCCGGCCTCCACGGTCCGCCCGTCGAGCAGGCGAATGCCGCGGATACGTAGCGCTGGCATCTTGCCGGCAAATTCGACATTTGCCGATGCTGCATCGAGATGTTCCGACTGCGTGCCGCCGCTACAGTCTTCCAGCACCAGATCGATGACTTCCGCCTGCTTGATCCGCAGGTTGGGCTCTGACTCCAGCACTTGCCGCATCTTGGCCCGGTAAAGCTTCTTATCAGCCTGTGCGCGTGGCGACCAAACGGCCGGGCCGCGGCTGGTGTTGAGCAGGCGGAACTGGATTCCCACTGCGTCGATGACCTCTCCCATCACCCCGCCCAGCGCGTCGATTTCACGCACCAAGTGGCCCTTGGCGATTCCACCCACGGCAGGATTGCAGGACATTTGCGCGATCAGGTCGAGGTTGATGGTGTAGAGTGCTGTCTTCAGCCCCATGCGTGCCGCCGCCATGGCCGCCTCGCAACCCGCATGCCCGGCGCCCACCACCACCACATCGTATTTTTCCGAATAGCCCATCGACATTGTCTTGTTCGCCCGCCCGAGAAGCCCAATTCATTCTACCAAGGGGTTTGGCGTGAGACCAGATAAGTTGTAGCGTGGGCGTGCTGTTACCGCGGGAGGATCGA
>JARLGN010000306.1 GCA_031292775.1 Acidobacteriota bacterium
CCGCGGTGGATTCAGCGCTGCCAGGTCGTCATAGATGCGGTCATGGGGAGAGTTCGCGGTAGTGGCCGATTCCGGCGCGTCGGCGGTGACGCAGGGCAGGGCTGGAGGACCGGCAAAGGGCGCGCTCATCAACACTACGGACCGAAACACGTCCGGCCGTACGACGGAGCACCAGGCCGCGAGAGGCGAGCCAAAGTCGTGCCCCACAACGCCCGCAACGGAGCGGTAGCCGAACGCCGCGACCAGTCCAAGTATGTCCCTGACTTCGTTGAGAGTGCGAAAAGGGCTGAGATCGTCGTCGTACTTGACGTCCCAGCCGGACGTGCGGCCATAGCCCCTCAGGTCGGGAGCAATGACATGAAACCCGGCCGATGCGAGATGAGGCATCACCTTTCTCCAACTATACGCCAACTCGGGATAGCCATGGAGCAGCACGACGGCCGGTCGGTGCCTGGATTCGAAGCCCGCCTCCAGAACATGCATCCTGATGCCATTGCCGTTGTTGACGAAACGGGAACGGATGGTTGGAGGGAGAACCGCTGAACTGTAAGGTTCTGCCCCAGCCGCCCCGGTTGGCGACGACTGACGGCCTCCGCTGCCGGCGCGGGCCCTCCTGGTAAGCACTGGAACACCTAAAATCGCCGCGAGACCCTGAATCAAGCTACGGCGGGTCAGTTCATCGCGGTGACTAGAACCCATGTGATCGTTTGGTGATTTCTGAATCGCACACATTTTAAAAGCCCCAATGACTTCAATTTGAACCGGGATTTTAGCACGGACAGTTGGCCTTCACCGGGGCAGGGAGAGATTTATTTTGTAGGTGGTTGGCCGTGGCTCGCAAATTTGGCGGAGGCAGCAGAGACTTCGCAGCAGAAGGTGGCCTTGCGAAAATGACGCCGCGCATGGCACCCGCACCTGCGCACGAAATACAAATTGTAACTTATTCGAAAACAATTAGATGGAGGGTGTGGCTGGCGGGGACGACGGGGCTCGAACCCGCGACCTCATGCGTGACAGGCATGCGTTCTAACCAGCTGAACTACGTCCCCAATGACACAATGACGAGCAACAAACGAACAACTTTAACCGGATTAACGTGAAATGTCCAGCGCGTCACCAGGCAATTTTCACTTGTACTACTGTTACGCTGGTGGGCGGTACCCGGCTCGAACGGGTGACCTTCTGCTTGTAAGGCAGACGCTCTAACCAACTGAGCTAACCGCCCGGTTTCCCTTCGAGCGGGCGCAAACTATTTCGGCCCCCCGGCACACGCACCTTGACAGTTTCAATCCATGGAATATACACTAGCTATCTCAGATCGTCAAGGAAGACACAGACCCAACTATGCAGTTCCCGCGAGAGTACGTGGCCTACATGGCCAAACAAGTTCTGAAACGCCTTTCCAAGGCAGGGCTCATCCAGTTTGACCAGCCCGAATACGTAACCGAAGTTATGTATGAGGTTATGGTGGATGAGTTTAGTGTCGAGGACCGTATTAATGATGACGTGCGGAAGATCCTCGAACAGCACGGCGACCAGATGAAGGAATTGGGCGCCACCTTTGAAGAGGCGTTTAAAGTCATCAAACGGCAGCTCGTACGTGAACGTAAAATAATCCTTTGATCGGGTGGTCTCTTTAGCTGATGAAATTAAGCCACGAAAAAATCATCCAGGTTTCGCATCGAATCATGGGCGCGATTGAAGCCCTGGACGAAGTGGAAATCTTCGAGGAGCCCAACACCATACGTCAGGAAACCGTCAAAATTCTGACGGAACTGATGCACGAAGAAGAGAAAATGGACGAAGTAGTCAAGGCCCGCATCGCTTCGCAGAAGCGCACCATTCCCGAAGGTACCGGCGAGTGGGAAATTCTCTACCGCAAGTACTACAATGACGAACTTCGCAAGCTGGGCGTGGTTTTCAATGCCCCCAGCCATCCCTAGATTCTAAATCCCAGCATCACAATACTGGTCTCTTCCTGCGCGGGCACATCCGAGCTTCAGTTCCTCACGATCAATGCATCAAAAGGAAAAGGCGCCCGGACTTCCGGACGCCTTATGCCCTGGTATTAAATTGAGTTCCGCCTAATCCCGCCGTTTCAACACGGGTGGCTGATCGTCGCCTCCGGAATCAGTCTTCTGCTGACCGGATTGCGTGGTTTCAGTGGGAGTTTCGCGTTTGCGCAGTGTGGGGCCGGTGTCACCCTTTTGCCGTTTGTGTTGGGTGATAAGGGTTTGCATGCGCGATTTGATGTCATCAAATTCCGAGGTTGATACCAGGTACTCGGGGCGCTTGGGAAGAATTTTCTGTATCTCTTCTTCCGAGGCGATGATGCGATCGCCCGTAGGCGGATGGTCGGCGAAAACTTTGGCCATGCTGCCGGGGCTGCGCCGTTCTTCATCCATAACCTTGCCGAAGAAGCCGACGAAGGCATTGGGATCGTATCCTGCCTTGTACATGTACTGCAGACCCAGGAAGTCGGCCTCCTGTTCATCCTTGCGGCTGAACTTAAGGAAGGCCAGGGGCACGCCGTTCATGTACGCTTCCAGGACGCCATAATAGACCGCCGCGGACATGGGGATGATCATCATGGGGATCATGGCAAATTGGAGAAGGGTGGCCTTGGTCATTGTGCTGGCCCAGTGTCGAGCCGCCGCGTGACCGATCTCGTGCGCGATAACGCCCGCCACCTGGTCTTCCTCATCTGCCGCCATCAGCGTGCCGGTGTTGAGGTACATGAAACCGCCCGGCAGGGTGAAGGCGTTGATCGCAGGGTCGTCAATGACCTTGATGGTCAGGGGAATATTGAGGTCGGAGTTGCGCGCCAGGTTTTGCGCCACCCGGTTCACATACTCATTGATGACCGGGTCCTTGAGAATCTTGGCTTCCTTGTCAATCTGATCGGCGTACTGCTTGCCAATCGCGATCTCTTTTTCCTGGGAGATGATGCTGCGATGGGCCACCTTGCGGTTGCCGATATCGTCGACATCATCCTTCTTGTCCTCAGCGCGACCGGGCAGTGAGGTCAAGCACAGGATCGTTACCAGTAACAGCGCTAATAAACGCGGCTTCCTCATGGCATGGCTCCTTACCGACAATTATACCATTGCGGCCGGGCTCAACCGATGTTTCCTTTTCTTCCCTCGGCGATTGCGGATCTGGCAGCGATTTTCTGACTCTACCTTGGATTGAAATAGACCTACGGCCAACGATCGGTGCCCGCCCGAAACCACCCGTGTGTTGGATTATGCAGACGGCATTGGGGTTGTATTCGTTAAATCAACAATGAGTTAAATTGAGTTTACATAGGGTCCGCCCCCCTGGGCCATGAGCCCACTCAGGAGGAATCCGGGAGGTTAGATCGTCTGGGCGGCCTCAGGCCCGCGCCGATGACACTTTATAAGCTTTCTGGTTTCAATATAATGGAAGCGCTTCAAGGCACGGAATAGTATGGAAACCAGGGTTTCATGCCATGCGTCCTCCACAGCTCCGACTAACAAGAAATTCTGTAACCGGGAACTTGAGATCTTGTAAAGACCGCGTGTAAACCAGCAGTGCGTTCTTGACTCTGATTCCTCGGACAGATAGATTAGCTAAATCGGCCTTCAACCGAGGCTCGGATTCTGTTTCCGATGGCGGGACGCCGTCTCCCCAACTAAGGAGTATTGACCTGTGGCCGTTTCCTCGATTCTGTTGGGCCAAGTCTGGCGATTGCAAGCGACGGGCGACAATTGGTTGGTGACTAAAGTGTATTCAGAGGTCTTCGCCACCTATGCAGTACTCCGAAAAGTAGGCGGAGGGGAGAACGACGTCCGCCGGGTAAAAGTGGACAAGACCAACGAAGGTGAAGGGCTCCCCGGATTTATCTTCACCCAGGACGCGGACGCTTTCTAATGGCCCTTGCCCTGGCCAGAGTTAACCAGGTGCCGCGCTGAAGCGAGCGTCGACTTTTCAATTTCCAATACAATCATCCCTATGGTTACTGCCACTCTTGAGTACCTTGCTGCATTCATCATCGCTGTAATTTCACAGACAGGCTATGTTGGCATCATTTTGCTGATGGCGATTGAATCCGCCTGTATCCCGTTGCCCTCGGAAGTCATCATGCCTTTTTCCGGCTATCTGGTGTTAACCGGCCGGTTCAGGCTGCTTTGGGTCGGACTGGCAGGGGCTTTAGGGTGCAATTTGGGGTCCCTCGTTGCCTACCAGATCGGATCTTTGGGTGGCCGGCCCCTGGTGGAAAAATACGGGCGCTGGCTGCTGGTTACTCACCACGATCTTGAGTTGGCTGACCGCTTCTTTGCTCGCTATGGTGATTGGGCGGTATTCATCGCCCGCCTGTTGCCCGTCGTCCGCACCTTCATTGCTTTTCCCGCTGGCGTTTC
>JARLGN010000307.1 GCA_031292775.1 Acidobacteriota bacterium
GAGATGCGTGGCCTGGGAGCGGATTCGAAACGCCGCGTGGTCACCGACGCGGAGGGTGGTATCACCGTCGGTCTGCACCACCAGCCTCGATCCGTCCGGCAGCCCGGCGTGGATATACGCTCGCGGCCCGAGGTGCTCCAAGGCGTCAATCTCGCCCTTTAGCTCACCCTCTGCCCCGAGCGTCACGTGTTCCGGCCGAACTCCCAGCTTGATTCCTTCCCCAGGCTTCAATTCCTCCACGGGCGCGGGCACCGTCACACTCGCGCCGTTCGATAGGACCAGGCTAAGGTCGTGATCACTCACGCTTTTCACCACGACGTCCAGAAAATTCATCTTGGGAGCGCCGATGAACCCTGCCACGAAGAGCGTTGCCGGATTCTGGTATAGCTCGAGCGGCGATCCCCACTGCTCGACTCTTCCCCCATTGAGCACAACAATGCGGTCGGCCATGGTCATGGCTTCCAATTGGTCGTGGGTCACGTAGATCATGGTTGTCTTGAGTTCGCGGTGCAGGCGCACCAGTTCCAACCGCGTCTGCGCCTGGAGGGCCGCGTCGAGATTCGATAACGGCTCGTCAAGCAGGAAGGCTTTGGGCTGCCGCACCATGGCGCGGCCAATCGCCACCCGCTGCAACTGGCCTCCGGAGAGTTGACGCGGCTTGCGTTCGAGCAACGACTCCATTTCCAGCAGGCGCGCTACGGCACGAACCTTCTGCTCCCTTTCGTCCTTAGCGATGCCCGCGAGGCGCAAGCTGAAGCTCATGTTCTCTGCCACGGTCATGTGCGGGTAGAGCGCGTAGCTCTGAAACACCATGGCCAGGCCGCGCTGGGAGGGTGGCACATCCTGCGCGGGCGCGCCGTCAATCAGAACCTCACCTTCGCTGACTTCTTCGAGTCCGGCGATCATCCGCAGCAGCGTTGACTTGCCACTGCCGGACGGTCCTACAAATGCGATAAATTCCCGGTCCTTGATCAGCAGATCAATGCCATGGATGATCTCGTGGGCGCCAAATCTCTTGCGCACATTTTTCAACTCGATGGTTGCCATCGTTCGGAAACTCCGGTAGTGGGTCAATTGGATATTGTAGCGGCGAGTTTACCTCGCCAAATGGCGGCGTAAAGCCGCCTCTACTTTACCGCACCAAATGAGAGACCTCGCACCAGTTGGCGCTGGCTGAGCCATCCGAAAACCAGAATGGGAGCGATCGACAGGGTTGAAGCAGCCGACAACTTTGCCCAAAACAGGCCCTCGGGGCTGGAGAAGGACGCCGTGAAGGCAGTAAGCGTGGCGGCCTTTACCGTGGTCAGGTTCAGGCTCCAGAACGCTTCGTTCCAGCAAAGGATGATGGAAAGCAGCGCCGTGGCGGCGATGCCGGGTGTGCACAACGGCAGCAGGACATGTACTAATTCCTCCCACGGCGACGCTCCATCCATTCGGCTGGCCTCCAGAATCACCGCGGGCACTTCCCGGAAGAATGAAAAGAGCATCCACACCACAATCGGCAGCACGCTGGCACTGTCAATGAGGATCAGCCCGGAAACCGTGTCCAGCAGGTGGAGATCACGCCACAGCAGGTAAATTGGGACCAGCACGCCTACTGCCGGCAGCATTTTGGTGGAGAGCATCCAAAGCAGAATGTCCCGCGTGCGCCGCGTGGGGAAGAAGGCCATGCTGTAGGCCGCAGGAATGGCCGGAGCCAGGGCCAGCAAAGTCGATCCCAGTGAAACCAGCACACTGTTTCTCGCGAACGCCACATAATCGGCACGCTGGAGGACGGCGGCGTAATTCTCGAGGGTCGGCCGGAAGAAAAGCGCGGGAGGGGTCGCGACTGCGGTAATCTCGGTCTTAAAACTGGTCAGGAACATCCAGAGAATCGGGAAGAACATTCCCAAGCCGACGGCCCAACCGGCAATCGTTAATCCCCATCGCAACTGCCACGTGCTTCTCAACGGTAATCCTCCAGGTTGCGCCCCACCACCCGCATGAAGAAGAAGGCGACAATATTGGCCAGGACGATCGCCAGCACTCCGCCCGCGGAGGCGCGTCCCACGTCCCATCCCAACAAAGCGTCGCGAAAGATCAGGTAAGCCAGGTTGGTGGAGGCCAGGCCCGGGCCGCCGCCCGTGGTCACATAGATCTCGGCAAAGAGGCTGAGGAAGAAAATCATTTCCATCATCGCCACGACCGACATGGGCCGCAGTAAATGGGGCAACTCAATATGATAGAAGAGCGCCACCGGCCCCGCGCCGTCAAGGCGGGCCGCCTCTTTCAGTTCCGGGCTCAGCGATTGAAGCGCCGGAAGCAGGATCAGCACCGCGAAGGGAGTCCACTCCCAGCCGACAATCAGGGCGATGGAGAGCAGCGGGACGTGGGAGAAAAACTCAATAGTGCCGAGCCCACAGGAGCGGGTAATCCAGGCGAACAGGCCGAACACCGGGTTCATCAGCATGTTCTTCCAGATCAACGCGCTCACTGTCGGCATGACAAAGAACGGCGCAATGACCAGCAATCGGCAAATGTTGCGCCCCGGGAAATCATGGTCCAGCAGAACGGAAAAGAGAGTCCCACCCACCAAAGTAATCAACAAAACCAGTCCCACAAGAAACAGTGTGTTTCCCATGGCTACCCACAAGGCCCGATTGGCCAGCAGGGAGCGGTAATTCTCCCACCCGGCGAAGGCGCTTTTCCCGGGAATCAGAAGGTTATAGTGCTCCCCGGAAAACCAGAGGGTCATCGCCAGCGGGACGATCATCCACAAAAACAGAAAGGCCACGCAGGGCGCCAGCAGCGGCGCAGCGTGAAAACGGCGGCGCGTTTTCCTGATCCCGTTCACTTGAGTTGCCTTCCCTGCATGGCGCGTTCGGCGTCCGCCTGCGCCAGGGCCAGCGCTTGCTCCACTGTTACCCGGCCTGCCAGCGCTGCACTGATTTCCTGACCGACTTCCGTGCCAATGGCCTGAAATTCCGGAATGCCCACGTACTGAATCCCCACGTAAGGAACCGGCAAGGCGCTGGGTTTCGTATAATCCGCATGGAGAATGGCGTCGAGAACGAGCGGCGCAAAGGGAGCGGCGCGTTGGTATTGGGGATTATCGTAAGTGGATTGCCGCGAGCCGGGGGGGACCCACACCCAGCCGAAACGCTCGCCAACCCTGGCGATATAGCTGCGGCTGGTAGCCCACTTGATGAACTGTTTGGCCAGGGCGCTGCGCGGGGAAGATGCGGGGATGGCCAGCGCCCAACTCCACACCCAGGCCGCGCCA
Organism: Acidobacteriota bacterium; assembly: GCA_031292775.1. GTDB lineage: Bacteria > Acidobacteriota > Terriglobia > UBA7540 > UBA7540 > Bog-366. The sequence continues at coordinate 3,263 of JARLGN010000307.1, forward strand.
TTGGGCACTTTGGCGATGGGGGCTTTGGCAAAGCCGGTGGTGGTCGCGACGCGGCTCTGACTCGGGTCCAGAAAGTAGCTCGCCGCCGAGGTGGCGTCCACCCACATGGCGCAATTTCCGTTGGCGAACAGAGCGCGGTTTTCATTGTAGCCGTTGGTAATGGCCCCGGGCGGCCCGTAGTTCCTCAGGAGGTCGACATAAAAACTTACCGCTTCGTTCCAGGCAGGAGTGGTGAGCTGAGGTTTCCAGTCGAGGTCCATCCAGCGGCCGCCAAATGTGTGGACCAGGGTGCTGATGTAGCCCATATTCTGCCCCCAGCCCGGTTCACCCCGCAAACAAATGCCGTAGACGCCGTGCTCCGGATCATGCAGCCTTTGGGCAAACTGGCGGATCTGTTCATAATGGGGTTCGGAGGGCATCGCCAGGCCGGCTTTTTCAAAAAGATCCTTACGGTAATAGGTAAAGCTGCTCTCCCCATAGAAGGGCGCCGCATACAGCTTCCCTTGATAGGAAAGACCCTGACGTATCACCTTAAAGATGTCGTCATATCCATAGTCCGCGCCCAGGTCATCCACCGGTACCAGCCAGCCCCGCTCCGCCCAGAGTGGCGCTTCGTAGGAGCCGATGGTGATGACATCAAAGGTGTTACTACCTGTAGAAATATCTATGGTTAATCGCTGCCGCAGGACGTTCTCGCCGAGGACCACCCAATGCAGCTTCACCCCGCTCTGCTTTTCAAACTCCTTGGAAAGCTGCTGCATCAGGATCATGTCGGCGTTGTTCACCGTGGCGATGGTCAGCTCCGGCCGTGAAGGTGAGGGATAGAGCATCCACGCCAGCAGCGCCGCGCCCAGCAACAGTCCGAGGATTTTCCAGGTCAGATTTGCGGATGCCATGCAATTGTGACCGGCAGTAGTTCTACGCGAAAGTCAGGATGGGCTCGGTCATATTGCAGCAACCTGC
>JARLGN010000308.1 GCA_031292775.1 Acidobacteriota bacterium
GCGCGAAGTGGGCACGCATCAGGAATTGCTTGACCAGCGGGGGATTTACTTCAAGTTGTATCAGCTTCAGTACAAGGACCAGGAGATTCCCGCCGCCAGGCTTGTTGCCGAGGCGTCCGGGACGGGGTCCATGCCAGAACGTTCCTAACTCGGGATACGGGACAAGGAAGAATAAAGGGTAAAGGTTAAAGGGTAAAACACATTCCTGCCCTTCGCCCCGCTCCGAGCAGGCCTTGAATATTGGGACCGCTTTATCCTTCAAACTTCACCCATCGGCCTGAATCCTGAGCCCCGAAGGAGGACCGTAGCGCAGACCTCCGCCTTTGAGGTCTGCGGCAATTCCTTAGACTCCCATCCTGAACCCAAGGGCAGGCGTCCGGCTTTGCGGTTTGAGGCCTTTGCAAAGGAAGCGCCGCGGACCCCAAAATCGGGGGTCCGCGCTACGTAACTCTCGAACCGTTCTAAACCAACTCCAGCCGAACGCGGCTGGCTGGCGCAGAGCCGCGTTTCAAGCTCTGCGACTTAGGTTCGGTCACGTCAGCGTGCCGTGGACCCACAAAACAGGTCCGCGCTACGCCTGCTTAGGGAAGAGTGCTTTCTATTCGGAGGCCTTCGATCCTCTCAAAATGCCTACGATTGTTCGTCAGTAGCGTTAGGTCATGACGCAACGCCGAAGCGGCAACCAGCAGATCAAAATCGCCGACAAGTTTTCCCGCTCGGCGCAAGGAACCGCGGAGCTCCCCGAAACGCCGGCATATTTCCTCGTCGATGCCCAGGATGACGACCCCGGAAAGGAATTCGGTGAGCATCGCTTCACTCCGGGCGGGGTCCCTGGAAAAGTGCACACCCTCCCACAATTCAGCGACTGAGATAATACTCAAAGCCAGTCCCTGCGCACGGAGTGCTTGCAGACGCCGGGTTACGGCCGCGACTCCGTTGAAGTGGTCAATTACCCAATCGGTGTCAACCAGAAAGGAGGCCAGTGTCATAGGCAGGGTTCCGGGCGCGTGGTTACCAAGCGGCTTTCATTGACCTCATGCTTTAGTCTTTCTGCATCAATTAATCCTGCCCAACCGCCAGCCGTGCGAGTGAGAAAGTCCGCGTCAATCCTCAAAGGCACACTCAAAATTGTTACCGTGACCTCCTGGCCCTCTGTCAACTCAAGCTTTTCGAGTGGCTCCAAGAAGCCCCCTGAGTAGCGTGCTTTAATTGTTGTGCCCATGTGTTTTACCTCTGCCTCACAAGCCTTGCTTCCAAACACCATTTTAGCATTTCGATTGCTCCTGCCGCACAAATTCATTTCCGCGCGGACGTGGATGCTCTGCCATTACAATTGCCGACCACGCACATGAAATCCGTCGTTCCCGTAGACCTGATGCGCCGCTTCAGGCCGGGGCATATCGCTTCATCGAGCAAGCGCGGACCTGCGGTTCAAGGTCCGCGGCTTTTCATCCGGAATCAGGCAATGAATTTTCAAATGCGCGTATGCACATCAAAGGGAAGTGGGACGCGATCGATGCGCAGTCGCACCTCCGCTGTCGTCCCTCGACATTGACCCCGGCGTACTCCCAACGGCGTGCATGGCCTAAAACCCGCGGGCATTGTGTCTAGGTTGTAGGTTCTGTAAGCTAGGCTCATTTTTATATTGACAAAGGCTAGTAACAGTGGCATACAAATATGGGTGCTGTTGGCCGGCCCCGTGCATTCGGGAGGCGTGGTCGGGGGATCAGGGGTTAGGGATGGGGAACGGCGCGGGCCAAACCTGGAGCGCGCGAATTCCCCATCGCCCGCCGACCGTTTCTCGAACCACTCATCACTAACCCCTCATCCCTAATGCCTGATCCCCAAATATACGTTTGTTAAGGAGGTTTCAATGTCTCTCAATACAGAACCGCAAGTGAGCCCGGAGAATGGGAACGAACCGGTAGTGACCGCCCCCAGCGCGCCCGCGGCAACGACGCCGCAGCCGGAAGTCACCCCCGCCGTGGCCGACTTCCAGCGGAGATTCTTCACCGACTCGCGGTACGGACTGATAGCGGCGCTGGGCGAAGAACCCAAGGAGTACCAGCGGATGATGGAGTCCCTGCTGTTGGACTTGCAACCCCGCCCGGGTTTGGAAACCCACCTGGCGGAGCAGATGGGCGAAACGTTTTGGCGGATGCGGCGCGTCCAGAACATGCGGGACGGGTTGGCGCTGAGGAGCATTGAATGGAAAGTGCAAGGTGAGGAGATGCGGGCGTTGACGGAGGCTTCCAAAGTCTTCGACGCTGTGGAACCGTTCGAGCGCCTTAAGGAAGCGCTGTCACGCCGCGGCCAGGGTCCCACGGAGGCGGAAATCAAGGAGTTTGAAAAGAGCCGCAAGGATAACTCTTCCCCACGAATGCAGGAATTCATCACGCTGCTGAATTCGCTGAATGAGCCGATGGAGGAGCCGGAGCGAAAGGCCGCCCGGCGGGAAGCGCGGAAGCAACTCACCCCGCTGATGGAACCTTACGCGTCGGCTGCGTGGCAGTATGGGCGCAAATGCGAGAAAGTCCGATCAACGGAAAATCTGGCCGCGCTGATGGCTCCGAACGACCATCACTCTGTGCATTTGCAAAGGCTGGAGGACTCCAGCTTGCGCCGGATGTGGCGACTTATCAATGCCTTCGGGAAGGTCCGGCAGGGAATATTACAAAAAAAGATGTTAAAAAAAGACGAACGAAGCCGGAATGTATATGAAAACAAACAAATGTAGGACAAAATGCCTGGAAAAAAGTCGGACATTTATGTCTAAGATTCGGACATTTGCGTCCAGCCAATTCGAATCTTACAGAAGGAAGCGGCTTGGTGACAACAGTTTGCTGGGTAGTGTCCTAATTTCAGATGTAGTGCCGGCTTCCAGCCGGCCGCTGGAGTTTCTACATTTGGGATCAGATGTGCCGTGCTTTCTAAAGGAAGGCGAGGGTCTGAAATCCCTGCCCTCGCCCCTTTGGGGGAGAGGGCAGAAGTTCACGTTAGCGCGCTCAGAAATGTAGAAGCTCAAGGTGCCGGCTTCCAGCTGGCATTGGGCCACCAGGATGGCAGCGCTATGTTCAAATTAGGACAGCACAATTTGTTGGTTCAATTTGCTTTTTCGCAGCTCCTTTCGTGCATAATACAATGTACTTCAGTCCCAAATCATGAATGCCGTGCCCCAAAGTCCAAAATCCGTTCCCCGCGTTATGATTGTGGCAGGAGAGCGCTCCGGCGACATCTACGGCGCCGGCCTGGCGCGGGCTCTCCAAGCGAGGTTGCCGGGCGTCGAAGTCTTCGGGTGCGGTGGCGAATCGATGCGCAAGGCGGGTGTGGACACTTCGGTGGACTCACACCAGATCGCCATCGCCGGCATCACGGAAATCGTCTCGGGAATTCCCCGCGCCTATCGTGCTTTCCACCGGCTCCTTGATGAGGCAGATCGCCGCCAGCCCCAGCTTGCCATTCTGATCGATTTTCCTGAATTCAACCTGCGGATGGCGCGGCAGCTCAAGAAGCGGAAAATTCCCGTGGTCTACTTCGTGAGCCCGCAGGTTTGGGCGTGGCGCAAGGGGCGCGTCAAGAAGTTGAAGGACCGCGTGGCGAAGATGATCGTCATCTTCGATTTTGAAGAGGAGATTTACAAGCAGGCGGGTGTGCCCGTGGAATACATCGGCCATCCGCTGGTGGACATGATGCGGCCACCCATGACGCGCCATGGATTCTTCACAAAAGTGGGTCTGGACCCATCCGTCCAGACCATCGCGCTGTTGCCCGGCAGCCGCCAGAAGGAAGTCATCACCAACCTGCCGGTAATGCTTGATGCCGCCACGCGCCTGTCCGCGAACCGGAAATTGCAATTCGTCGTAGCCGTGGCGCCAACCATTGATCTGCAATGGCTGGAAACGACCCTATTGAAATGTTATGTGGGCCGCGCTACGGTCCGCCCCGCTGTCCACGCCACTCTTGACGCAATGCAACACTCGGAGGTGTCAGTGGTAACGAGTGGAACGGCAACGCTGGAGGCCGCGCTCCGTGAACGCCCCATGGTGGTTGTGTACCGTGTTTCCGCCCTGACTTGGCTGGTGGGAAGGCTTTTGGTAAATGTGCCCTACTACTGCATCGTGAACATCCTGGCAAAGAAAGAGCTTGTTCCTGAACTGATGCAGCACGATTTCAATGCCGCCAACGTGGCCACACGGGTAGAATATCTACTGGACCATCCGGAAGCACGCGAAGAGATGATCCGGGGATTCCAGGCCCTGAAAACTCGACTGGGAAGCGGAGGGGCAATCGAACGCGCTGCGGATGCGATGGTGGGGGTGATCCAGGCTTTCCAGCCGCCGCAAGAAGTGGGCTAAGCCATCCCCAGACCCGCGGAAATTGATTTTGATGTCATGCAACGCAGGAGTCAGCCTCACAATCCAACTGAAGGATTACATTTCCTGCTGGCCGCAGCACGAAAATTCGTCACGCGGCCTTAATCCGGTGGTTAATATGGAGTGGGGAAACGTCTGCGATGCATCAGTGTGGCGGAGATAGTCCCCGTGATACTCATTGTGAGATGAAGCAGGCGGAGTGAAAATTTTCCCGCGGGGTTAGTCGCGCCAACGCGAAGCGCACGCGGGGACGATTTCGCGAGGGGAGCCAAGAATGACTCGATCTAGATCCATGAACCTGGCGGCGTTTTCACGCACCGTGCGGTGGCATCGCCGCTGGATGGTTCAGGCGGGACTTTTGGGGCTGGCACTGGCAATGGTTCCGGCGTTAGGCCAGGCGCAGCGCGGCGCTCCGCGGTTCGAAGTCAAAAATTACGTCATCGATGCCGAACTCCTCACTTCGCAACACCTCCTGACCGCCAAAGCCCGCGTGGACATTGTCCCCAACTCGGATATCACCTCACTCTCCTTTGAACTTCAAAGCAGTCTGCGCGTCGAAAAGGTTGTGGATACTACGGGGCAGGAGATTAGTTACAATCAGCAGGGTCAGACGCTCAACCTGTCGCTTCTCAACCCGCTGCCCGCGTCCAAGCCGGCTTCCATCACCGTGACTTACGGGGGAATGCTAAACTCCGCCGATAGTAGTCCGGTGGAAGGCCTTAAGGTGGCTTACGTTGGACCCGAAGGGTCGTACCTTCTCTATCCGGGCCGATGGTTCCCCGTCAGCGCCTATAGCGTCAATCGATTCTCCGCCACGATGAACATTACCGTCCCATCGGATGAGACGGTGATCGCCTCCGGGAAGGCTTCCGCGCCGGTGCGCGAAACCGGGAAGGTCACCTACACGTACGAATTTGACAAATCCTCGTTTCCGGGAACCGTGATTGCGGGCCGCTACGTGGTGCAACCAGCCACGGCCGTGGGAGCCGACATCGCGATTTACGTCAAGGCCGGTCACGAGAATCTTGCCGCCAGTTATGGTGAGACGGCAGCCAGGATATTTACCTTTTATAGCGACGTGTTTGGCCCGCTGCCCAGTGGCCACTTTGCCCTCGTTGAAATCGGCGACGACACCGTGGGTGGATATACCGCTCCCGGCGTGGTGGCTCTCGCCTCGCGCGCAATTACGAATCCAGTCAATTACCGGCTGCTGGCGCACGAGATTTCGCATTTGTGGTGGCGCTGCCTGGTGAGTCCCGCATCCCCGGATGATGCATTTCTTGATGAGGGCCTTGCCGAGTACTCAAAAGCCTTGTACATCCAGCAGACAGCAGGCGATGCCGCCTTTGAGGATTTGATGAGCGAGACGGAAGTTGGCGCGCAAACCCATGAGGAAGTGTCGCCCATCGCCCAAGCCGCGCAATTGCATGAATTCACCCCCGAGTATCAGTCAATCGTTTTTGACAAGGGCGCCATGGTGTTCCACATGCTTCGCTGGGTGATTGGTGACGACGCCTTTCGCAAGACCCTGCGGGCAATGACGCAGCAATATGCCTGGAAATCCATATCCGCCGACCAATTCCAACGCCTGGCGGAGAAGGCGTCCAAGCAGGAACTGACTTACTTCTTCGCGCAATGGGTCAACTCCACTGGCGTGCCCCAATTCAAACGCAATTGGGCGGTCTACAGGCTCCCCAAGGGTTATCAGGTGGTGGGCAAGGTTCAGCAGGACCTGGATATCTTCCGTATGCCGGTGGAGATTCGGGTAATGTGCCAGGGCTCCAAGCCCGTGACCCAGCGAATCGATATGGTTGGAACCACCGCGGATTTTACCATCGACACCCGCACCAAGCCGTTGCGCGTGTTGATTGACCCAGGCAGCCGCATCTTGAAATACGACGAAAAAACGAGATACCAGGTGGAGATGGCGCGCGCCGACCAACTGTCGCAGCAACAAGCCTATCTGGACGCAATCAAGCAGTATCAAGAAGTTCTGAAGATCAATAGCAACAGCTCGCTGGCTCACTACCGGATGGGAGAAATCCATTTCAAGCTCAGGAATTATAATGCCGCGATGGAGGAATTCCGGCGCGCCCTTGATGGCGATTTGGACCCCAAGTGGATTGAGGTGTGGTCACATCTGGAATTGGGAAAAATCTTCGACGTTACGGGCCAGCGCGATCGCGCCCTCAACGAATACCAGCGCGCCTTGCAGACTAACGACAACACACAGGGAGCTCTTGACGAGGCCAATCGCTATATCCAAAAGCCCTACAAGACCCCCGTGCCAACCAATTAAGATCAGTGCAGAGTGCTCAGCTTCTTACTGGACGGTCGAACTTCCATCCCGTCAGCCCGGCATGGGGAACCCCGCGCTGCTGGACTAGTACCTTGAAGATGTTTCCCATTCCTTCCGGGGAAATTAATCGCTTTAGCTTTAATCGCACGTTAAGCATCTGGAGTTCCGATTGGCCTGCATCATAAACGTCGGCAAACTGGTTGGCTTCACCAAGCGCCAGCAGGAACTTCTCCTGGGTGGTGAACCCCGCAAACTCAAGCCCGTCTTTCCTGCCGGCATCGATCAATGCAGTGAAGTTCACATGTGACGTTAGGTCCACCTCTCCCGGTGACGTGTAAAAGTCCTCCGCCGCGGTGTGGCCGTGGTAAGCAAGCAGAGTCCCGCGCGGGCGGTCGGGGGTGAAGAGCCGATTCGCCATATCGCCGTAATCGATGGTCAGCACAAAGCCGCGAGTCAGCTTGCCCGCAACGGCACGAATCCAGTCCACGGCCTGCCGGTTCACTTCCACACGATGCCCTTCCTCAAGCTGGTGGGCATACTTGGCAACATATGCGGCAACGGAGGTGTCACTGATGCGGCCCGGCTTCTCACGAAGATCGTCGCCCTCAGCGACGACGTAGATTTCCTTGAGATGTCCGCCGGTACGCGTCACCACGCTGACCGGAAATGCATCCACGAGTTCGTTTGAGAAGAAACAGCCGGCAACAGGGCTGAGTTCCTCAAGATTGGCCAGCAGCCGGACCTTTCCGCCCACGCCCGCGGCAGTCAACCGGGATTCAATCCGCTGGCGCTGCTGCGAGCCCGGCTCAATGGCGATGTACTCGAGTGCTGCGGCAAACTCCGGCAATGCCTCGGCGGACCAGCTTAAAAAGTCGGAGGCGAAGAGCCCCCGGCCGGGGCCCATTTCCACCCACGTGAAAGGTTCAGGCTGCCCCATGGCGTTCCACATCTCCGCGGCCTGCCGCGCCACCAGGCGGGCAAATACAGGGTGCAAATCGGGGCTGGTAAAGTAATCGCCTGCGATGCCGGTGCGCTCACGCCCCTGAGTGTAATAACCGAATTCCGGGTGATAGAGACAAAGCGCCATGTAACGCTCAAAGGTCATTGAAGCGCCAGACCGCAAGGTTTCAAGAAGCAGTTTTTTGAGAGGTGTGTGGGTCAAGGGATGCTCAGGTGCCAGGTGTCAGAAACCACGTTCACAGCGTCCGTGGCGCCGGCCGGGCAGTTAACCGCTGGTGCGCCACTTCAAACACCTTCAACGCCGCATCGTCAAACAGCACGAAGTAGATTTTCTCCAGGCTCGTGCGCATCTTGATGTGGTCGAGCACGACCCTCAGCATGATCTGCGCACATTCCGCAAGGGAGAAGCCCGCCACGCCCGTGCCGATGGCGGGAAAAGCCAGGCTGCGAATCGCTTTCTCCTCCGCTCGCATCAAGCTGGCGTGGGTCGCAAGCCGGATGGATTCCGCCGTGGCCTTTTCATCCGGCCGCATGCTGGCAGCGTGAATCACAAACAGCGCCTTCAGATTCCCGGCGATGGTAGCAACAGCTGCGCCCAGGCGGATCGGTGCCAGCCGCTCACACTCCTCCTGAATGCGCTCTCCCGCCTTGCGTCGGATGGCGCCCGCGACGCCCACCTCCATCGTAAGGTCAGTATTCGCGGGGTTCACGATGGCGTCCACTGCCATATCCGTGATGTCCCCTTGCACAAACAGAATCTTGGTCGGCATCGTCCCTCACTTCTTGGGCTTCGGACTTCGGCCTAAGCATAGACCCCGATGGGGCGTTTGGCTAGGGACAAGTACGCGGGACAAGTACGCGGTCGGACCCGGTGGTTTTGACCCCCTCACCCGTCCCGCCACGGCTGATGAAAACGCCGGCTGCGGGCCACCCTCTCCCCCAAAGGGGCGAGGGAAGTAAATTCCATTTCACTTTTGCTCTCGCAGGTAGCGCGCAGGGTTGATGAAGCATCGTTACTTTGTAAGTTTGCGCAGACCTTCCTCGTCATAACCCAAAACCATCTGTCCGCCGCGAATCACGATGGGCCGTCGAATCAGGTTCGGTTCCTGCGCCATAAGCTTTAGCGCCTCATCACGGGTCGGGGGATTCTGCTTCATCTTCCGCTCGCGGTACAGATCATTGCGGGTGTTCAGGAAATCAAGGTAGTTGCGCGGGCCGATGAGGGCATCAAGTTGATCCACCGTCAGTCGCTGCTTTCCCAGATCGTGCTCATCCAATTCCACACCATTTTCTAGCAAGAGACCTCTTGCTTTGCGGCAGCTCGTTCAGGTGGGCTTGAGATACATTTTCAGTTTGGGCATTGCGGACGGTTCCTCCATTCTTGTTTTTCGCTGATTACCGTTGGTTGAGCAAGCAAATATCCGGTCAGTACCCCGGCGCCTTGAAATCATTCCCGGCCCGCCGATCCTCCCCGGCACTTCGCTACGAATCGCACGAATATTTCGCGCTGCTCGGCGGATCCGTTCACCATCTCCTCCGGATGCCACTGCACTGCCATCAGAAAGGGATATTCCCCGGCGGATTCC
>JARLGN010000309.1 GCA_031292775.1 Acidobacteriota bacterium
AACAGTCTGTGACTTGGAGCAAGTCACACGTAAGTGGGCGGAACTTGCGCCCCCCTCACCCCCGTCCCCTCTCCCCCAAAAGGGGCGAGGGGAGAGGTGATTTGAATCTACATCCCTCGCCCCTTTGGGGGAGAGGGTGGACCGCAACCGGCGCTTTCATCAGCCGGGGCGGGACGGGTGAGGGGGTCAAAACCCAAGTGTCGCGGAAGTAGTCACAGACCAGCAGGCAGGAAGCAATTTCAGCCCGCCCCCCGTTCGCAGGGCAGACATTACATGCGGGAAGTCATCGGTAGTCAGTGATCGGTGGTCAGTAAGAACACCACTATCGGATTGCTCTTACTAACACCCGGCCCCTGACACCTACTCTTACTGTAACCTGTGACCTGTCACCTGTAACCTGACAATGATGAGCGACGAATTCACAAATCGAGGATTACCCAAGGCGCAGGGCCTCTACGATCCGCGGAACGAGCATGACGCCTGTGGAATCGGCTTTGTGGCCAATATCTCCGGCGAGAAATCGCACGAAATCGTTTTGAAGGGCATTGAAATCCTGATCAACCTGGCGCACCGGGGCGCGTGCGGGTGCGATCCCGAAACCGGTGATGGCGCCGGCGTGCTAATCCAGATTCCCCATGCCTTTTTCGAAGGGGAGTGTTCCCGCCTGGGTTTTCCGTTGCCTTCGCCCGGTGAATACGGCGTGGGAATGGTCTTCCTTCCGGTGGAACCCCATGAGCGCATGTCGTGCGAAGCCATTGTGGAAGAGATCGTCCGCGACGAAGGCTTGACCGTGCTCGGTTGGCGTGACACTCCGGTGAATGCCAATACCATTGGACGCCTGGCACGCAGCACGCAACCGTACATTGAGCAGGTTTTTATCAAGCGCGCCTATGGAATGGACGACATGGCGCTGGAGCGGAAGCTTTACATCATCCGCAAGCGCGCGGAACGGGAAGTAGGGCTTACCGATCTGCGGGAAAAGAGTTTCTTCTACATCCCCTCGCTCTCCAGCCGGACGATTGTTTACAAAGGATTGCTGCTGGCGCCGCAGATTGCCAACTTCTACCTGGAGCTATCAAATCCCGAAGTGCGGAGTGGTCTTTGTCTGGTGCACCAGCGCTTCTCCACCAACACTTTCCCCACCTGGCATCTGGCCCATCCATACCGCTACATTTGCCACAATGGCGAAATCAATACCCTGCGCGGTAATGTGAACTGGATGCAGGCGCGGACTTCCGTGCTCGCCTCCCCGCTTTTTGGCGACGACCTTAAGAAAATTGAGCCCATCATTGCGCCCGGCGGCAGCGATTCAGCCAACCTGGACAATGCCGTAGAGTTGCTGTTCCTGGCGGGACGCAGCCTTCCCCACGTGATGGAAATGCTCATTCCGCAGGCGTGGCTGAACGATCCCACCATGCCGGACGACGTAAAGGCGTTTTATGAATACCACGCCTCGCTGATGGAACCCTGGGACGGTCCGGCCGCAGTGGCATTTACCGATGGCCGCATGATCGGCGCCAAGCTTGATCGTAATGGATTGCGGCCCGGCCGCTTCGTGGTAACCAATCACGGCCTGGTCATCATGGCTTCCGAAGCCGGCGTGCTGCCGGTCGATCCGGAAGAGGTTCGTTTTAAAGGCCGCTTGGAACCCGGACGCATGCTGCTGGTGGATACGGTAAAAGGCCGCATCATTCCCGACGATGAAATCAAACAGCAGTTGGCGGCGCGCCAACCCTATGCCCAGTGGCTGAAAGAAAATCAGGTGACGCTGAAGGATTTGCCGGATCCCCAGCGCATGCACGCCAACGACGACTCCACCATCCTGATGCGGCAGCGCGCCTTTGGGTACACCGACGAGGACCTGAAGACCATCATGCTCCCCATGGCCACCAACGGCGAGGAGCCGGTGGGTTCAATGGGGACGGACACACCACTGGCCTGTCTTTCCGACAAGCCGCAACTGCTCTTTAACTATTTCAAGCAGATGTTTGCGCAGGTCACCAACCCCGCCATCGATCCCATTCGCGAAGACCTGGTGATGTCGCTTTACGACTACATTGGACGCGAAGGGAACATCCTGGATGAGACGCCGTCGCTGTGCCACACACTGAAGAAGCGGCATCCCATTGTCACCAACTGGAATCTGGAGAAACTCCGCCGCGTGAGTCAGGGTGATTTTCTGGCCACCACGCTGCCCATGCTCTTTCGCGTGGAGGGTGGCGAGAAACAGTTGCAGAAAGCCACCGACAGCCTTTGCCGGCGCGCCTCACTGGCCATCAAATCCGGATATACACTGCTGATTCTCTCAGACCGCGGCGTGGACGAGGAATATGCGCCGATTCCGGCGCTCCTGGCGCTTTCCGCTGTACACAATCACCTGGTGCGGGAGCGAACGCGGAATCAAGTGGCATTGATCGTGGAGACCGGTGAGCCGCGCGAGGTGATGCACTTCGCCCTGCTGATTGGCTATGGCGCCAGCGCTATCAATCCTTATCTCGCCATCGAGACGTTGGAAGACCAGCACGCCAAAGGATACTTCCCTGCCGAATACACTTTCCAAAAGGTGCTGAAGAATTACATCAAGGCCGTTGACAAGGGCTTGCTGAAAGTTCTTTCCAAGATGGGGATCTCAACGCTGCAGAGTTATTGCGGCGCGCAGATTTTTGAGGCCATCGGGCTGAACAAGTCGGTGGTGGAGCATTACTTCACCGGCACATCGTCACGCATCGAAGGCGTGGGGCTGGAAGTCATTGCCCGCGAAGCCTTGATGCGGCACAAGTTTGCCATGCAGCCGCCGGAGGAATCTGACACGGAGCTCGAAATAGGCGGCAGTTATCAATACCGTGTGCGCGGCGAAAACCACATCCTGAACCCCACCACCATCAGCAAACTTCAGCACGCGGTAAGGCAATCGAGTTTTTCCACCTATCAGGAATACGCGAAAATTGCCAATGAGCAGAGCCGCAATCTCTACACCCTGCGCGGTCTGTTGGATCTGCATCCCGCCGGCCCTGCCGTGCCCCTTGATGACGTCGAACCCGCCGCCGAGATTGTGAAGCGTTTCGCCACCGGCGCCATGTCGTTCGGTTCCATCAGCAAGGAGGCGCATGAGACGTTGGCCATCGCCATGAATCGCATTGGCGGCCGTTCCAACACCGGCGAGGGTGGCGAGGACGAAGAGCGCTTCAAGCCTGACGCCAACGGCAATTGGCGGCGCAGCGCCATCAAGCAGGTGGCCTCCGCGCGCTTCGGCGTCACCACCAACTATCTGGTCAACGCCGACGACCTCCAGATCAAAATCTCGCAAGGCGCCAAGCCCGGCGAAGGCGGCCAACTTCCCGGCCACAAGGTGGATGACGTTATCGCCCGCGTGCGGCACTCCATCCCCGGCGTCGGGTTGATCTCGCCACCGCCGCACCATGATATTTATTCCATTGAGGACCTGGCGCAGCTCATCTATGACCTCAAAAACGTGAATCCGCAGGCGCGAGTTTCCGTCAAGCTGGTGGCCGAATCGGGTGTGGGAACCGTGGCGGCGGGTGTGGCCAAGGCTCATGCCGATGTCATTCTGATCAGCGGGTACGATGGCGGCACCGGCGCTTCCCCCATTTCGTCCATTCGCCACGCGGGAATCCCCTGGGAGCTGGGCCTTTCGGAAACGCAGCAGACGCTGGTAATGAACGACCTCCGCAGCCGTGTGCGCCTTCAAGTGGATGGAAAACTTCAGACCGGCCGCGACGTGGCCATTGCCGCATTGCTGGGGGCGGAGGAATTTGGTTTCGCCACCCTGCCGCTGATTTCCCTGGGCTGCATCATGATGCGCAAGTGCCACTTGAACACGTGTCCAGTGGGCGTGGCGACGCAGGATCCCGTCTTGCGCAAGAAATTCACGGGCCAGCCTGAACACGTCATCAACTTCCTGTTCTATATCGCGGAAGACTTGCGGCAGGTCATGGCGGAACTCGGTTTCCGCAAGATCGATGAAATGGTGGGCCGCGTGGATTGCCTCACGCAACGCCGCGATATTGACCATTGGAAAGCCAGTGGCCTGGACTTCTCCGCCGTGCTTTATAACCCTCACGTGCCCACACGCGTCGGACGTCATTGCACCATCAAACAGGACCACGGGCTCGACAAATCCCTGGACTACCAGTTGATTGACCACGCACGCGAGGCTTTGGAGCGCGGCAAAAAGGTGTCCATCAGTCTGCCCATTCGCAACACCCACCGCACCGTGGGAGCGATGTTGAGCGGCGAGATTGCCCGTCGTTATGCGGAGCAGGGCTTGCCCGACGACACCATCCGCTTCCAGTTTACGGGCTCAGCGGGACAAAGCTTTGGCGCGTTCCTGGCCAAAGGCGTCACGTTGACTCTGGAAGGCGAGGCCAACGATTACGTCGGCAAAGGACTTTCGGGGGGTAGGCTGATTATCTATCCACCCAGGAACTCGTCGTTCCAGCCGGAGGAAAACATCCTGGTGGGCAATGTGGTTCTCTACGGCGCCACCAGCGGCGAGGCCTTCTTCAACGGCATGGCCGGCGAACGCTTTGCCGTGCGAAATTCCGGAGCCACCGCCGTAGTGGAAACGGTGGGCGACCACGGTTGCGAGTATATGACCAAGGGGACGGTCGTAGTGTTGGGCAAGACCGGCCGCAATTTTGCCGCGGGCATGACCGGCGGCGTTGCCTATGTTCTGGATGAGACGGGTGAGTTCGTGCGCGTGCGCTGCAACCACACCAGCGTGGACCTGGACCCTGTCGTCGATCCGCAGGACATCGAGATCATCCAAACCCTGATCACGCGTCACGCGGAATTAACGGAGAGCCCGCGCGCCAAATGGATTCTCGACAATTGGGAGACCATGCTGCCCAAGTTCATCAAAGTTTTCCCGCACGAATTCAAGCGCGTAATGGGTGTGAAGCGATCACCGGCCACTTCGGAATCCGGAATCCGGAATCCGGAACCTGCGCGCCCGACCCCTTCCCCACGGGAGGTGCTGCGTGGGTAAACCTACCGGATTCATGGAAGCCACACGCGAAATTCCCACGCGCCGCCCCGTGGAAGAGCGCGTCAACGATTATCAGGAGGTTTATCAGCAGTTCCCCGAGCAAAAACTTCGCACGCAGGCAGCACGTTGCATGGATTGCAGTGTGCCCTTCTGCCATACGGGCTGTCCGCTGAATAACATCATTCCCGACTGGAACGACCTGGTTTATCGCGACCGCTGGAAAGAAGCCATCCGCACACTGCACGCCACGAATAACTTCCCCGAATTCACCGGCCGCGTCTGTCCCGCCCCGTGTGAGGCCGCGTGCGTGCTGGGCATCAATGAACCACCGGTGACCATCAAGAACATCGAAAAGACCATCATTGAGCATGCTTTCAAAGAAGGCTGGATCCATCCGGAGCCACCCCCGCTGCGCACCGGCAAACGCGTGGCCATCGTCGGTTCGGGACCGTCGGGGCTCGCCGCCGCGCAGCAACTGAACCGCGCGGGACATTCGGTGACGCTATTCGAAAAGGCCGATCGCATCGGTGGCCTGATGCGCTATGGCATTCCGGATTTCAAGATGGAGAAATCCGTCCTCGACCGGCGGATTGACCAGATGCTTCAGGAAGGCGTGGTATTCCAAACGAACGCGCACGTGGGCAAGAACGTCCCAGTGGAAGATTTGCGCCGCGACTTTGACGCCCTGCTGCTGACGGGCGGCGCGGAAAGTCCTCGCAACCTCCCCGTGCCGGGACGCGAGTTGAAGGGTATTCACTTTGCCATGGAGTATCTCCCGCAGCAAAACCGCCGTAACGCCGGCGACAATGTTGACGGGCAGATCCTTGCCACGGGCAAACGTGTGGTCATCATCGGCGGCGGCGATACCGGAGCTGATTGCCTGGGCACCGCGCATCGGCAAAAGGCGGCATCTGTCCATCAATTTGAGATCATGCCGCAGCCGCCGGCGGAACGCTCGCCCTTCACTCCCTGGCCGCTCTGGCCGCTTCAGTTGCGCACCGAGAGCGCGCACGAGGAAGGTGGAATTCGCGATTGGGCAGTCGCCACCGCGCGCTTTACCGGCGACGAAAACGGCAACGTAAAGCAGTTGCACGCCCTCCGCGTGGGCCCGGCGCCCAAGTTCGAGGCCCTACCCGGAACCGAGTTCGTCATTGAGGCCGACCTGGTGTTAATTGCCATGGGCTTTCTCGGCCCCGTTAAGAATGGAATGCTCGAAACCCTCGGCGTAAAACTCGACGCGCGCAGCAATGTTGAGACCGACGCGAATTACATGTCATCCGTTTTCGGAGTCTTCGCTGCCGGTGATATGCGCCGCGGCCAGTCATTGGTGGTCTGGGCGATTTCCGAAGGCCGCAAAGCCGCCCGCGGCGTCGATAAATTCCTCATGGGCGAAACCCACCTGCGATAGCAGTCATCAGTTATCAGTTTTCAGTTGTCAGTAAAGACGGCACGCGCCACCCGTTGGTGCGCTTATTCTGACAACTGAATACAGGTGAATAATGACCTGGCCCTGCACTATCATCTTGAAAAGGAATAAAGCCCTGTTTTGGGCTTCGAAGCGCATGGTACACTCTACCTCGGGAGGATAAAATGCCTATGACGATTGAGGAAATTATCGCAGCAGCGGCGCAACTCCCCGAGAGGGACCGGCTGAGGTTGGTTCAGGCCCTCAGCACAGGGGGGACAGATTCGCGCAGGAGCATTACCGAACTGCGTGGCCTCGGCAAAGAAATCTGGCACCATCAGGACGCGCAGGAATACGTCAACCAAGAGCGTGACCCGTGGGAAGGCTGACCACCACCGTCACCGGAAAGTTCCTGGCCTTCGACACCTCTCCGCTTATCTACTACATCGAACAACATCCGCAGTACTCCCCAATTACCGACGACCTCTTCGATGCCATTCACCGTGGCAACACAAGAGCAATGACCAGCGTCCTCACGCTTCTGGAGGTGCTGGTGCAACCCCTGCGCAGTGCACGGCTCGATCTTGCTCATGAGTACCGCCGAATATTGACCGCATCGACAGGAATCAGCCTGTTTCCAATTGACGCGGATATTTGTGAGCTGTCCGCCAAGCTGCGCTCGAGCTACCATTGGATTCGCACTCCCGATGCAATTCAGGTTGCGACAGCGCTTCAAAATGGGGCCGAACTGATCGTCACGAACGACGAACGATGGAGGGAGTTGAAGGAGATTCAAGTGGTAGTCTTAAAGGACTTCTTGAAACCGTAACCTGCGAACACGTAGCGGTCAGTGGTTAGCTGACCGTGGGCTTTTCACATGCACGATGTCGTCGACAAGTTCCTCATGGGCGAAACCCTCCTGCGGTAGCAATCATCTGTCAGTGGCCATGAAGCGGGTAAATCCAAAATCTCTGTTCAC
>JARLGN010000310.1 GCA_031292775.1 Acidobacteriota bacterium
CTTTGCCGTGATTGCGCGCCCCGCAATTCCCGTGCCAGCCGAGAAGCCCCTGTCGAAAGAGCAGGTTATGACATTGGTGAAGGCCGGCATGGACAATACGCAACTGGCGAAGTCAGTGCGCGAATGTGGCATCGACTTTGACCCGACGGACGACTATGTGGAGGCGCTGCGCAAGGCGGGTGCCCAGGAGGAGCTGATCGGGGCTCTGCATGCGGTAAGGCCACAGCCGTTGAACAAGGAACAGGTGCTGCAATTGGTGGCAGGCGGCGTTCCCGTCCAGCGCGCGGCGGCGCTGGTGAATCAGCGCGGCATCAATTTCCTGGCCGATGACTCGTACCTTCAGATGCTGCGCCTGGCGGGAGCGGACAACACGCTGCTGGGCGCGGTGCGTGAGGCGAGCGCTGCGGCCACCGGGAAGTTGGCCGTCGTGACGTCGCCGGACGCGGGGGTTTACCTGGATGGTGAATTCCAGGGACGGGCCGACGCGCGGGGGGAACTTGAGATCAAATCCAGGCTTGGCATGCACGCACTAGCAATTTCCCTGAAAGGGAAGAAAAACTTTGAGCAGAGCGTCACAATTCCCGGAGGCCAGGCCACCCAAATCAGCGCACAACTCATGGATGCGCCGGGAAGCATAAGATTGCAAACCCTTGCCGGCGCCAGCGTCTTCCTGGACGGTGTGAACCGGGGAAGCACGGATGGGAGGGGAGGACTTGTTCTGACTGAGGTTCCGGCGGGCCCGCACGAGTTGCGGGTGTCAGCGCCGCTCAAAAACGACTTTCGGCAGAGCGTGACGGTGCTGGCGGGGGAAGAAAACCGATTGGAAGCCAGGTTGGATGCCGCTCCTCCGTCACGTGGCGAGGTGCGGGAGAATCCCAAAGATGGACTCAAGTACGTGTGGACACCGCCGGGGACCTTTATGATGGGTTGCTCGCCGGGAGACCGCCTCTGCGCTGGCGACGAAAAGCCGCCGCACCATGTGACCATTACCAAGGGTCTTTGGGTCGGGCAGACAGAAGTCACCGTGGGCGCGTACAAACGTTTCGTTGCCGCTACGCGAAAGCAAATGCCACAGATCTCGAAGTTCAACTTGGAATGGTCGAATAACAACATGCCGGTTGTGAACATGACTTGGGATGAGGCGCATGCGTACTGCACGTGGGCAGGAGGGCGGCTGCCTACGGAGGCGGAGTGGGAGTATGCGGCGCGTGGCGGCAGCACGGAGTCCGTTTACGGCAGCCTTGACGAGGTTGCCTGGTACAACAAGAACAGCGGGCACAAACCGCATGAGGTAGCTCAAAAACGCGCGAATGGTTTGGGGTTGTTCGACGTGTTAGGAAACGTAGAGGAATGGGTGAACGACTGGTACGAAGAGAGATACTACCGGAATAGCCCGTCGCAGGATCCTGGCGGGCCCGCGAGTGGTAAGTACCGCATTCTGCGCGGAGGGGCCTGGAGCGCTGCCCCCGTTGGCACTCGCGTAACGTTCCGCTTTGTGGCCAGTCGAAACCACAAGGGCGACGACGATGGTTTGCGATGTGTTTGCGATGGGGTTAGTCCTTAAGAAATCTTCTGCACAATCTTGCGGGACAATTGGGAAATGGCCGCCTGCGGCAATTCCTCCAGCTCGAACCAGTGCAGCGAGGCATGGCGAAGAGGGCGGGCGGTCTTGATGGGATAAACCTGCGCTTTGATGGCGCGATAGGTGATTCCGTGGCGGATTTCCGCGAGAGGTTCACCGACGGTAAAAGGCGCACGGGTCAGTCGGCGGAGCTTTTCATGAAGAGATTCCAGCGCCTCGCCGGGTGAGCCACCGAAAGTTGACGGGAAATTCCAAAGGTCATCCATCAATCCATCTGCAAGCCCGCGCACCATGGCCACGCGCGACCCGCGGCGGAGAAGAGCCGCAGCGAGGTAATGGGATTCCGCTGCGCGGCGAGGGCGGGGAAGTGGGAAGTCCTCCGGATTGCCGGAGCGATAGCCGGCACACCATTTCGATAGTGGACAGGCAGGGCATAGCGGCGCGCGCGGCAGGCAGAGGGTCTGGCCCAACTCCATCATCGCTTCGTTGAAATTCCCCGGGCCCTGCCGTGAAAGCATCCCGCCAAGTTCCGCTTCCACGGTGTTGCGGAACTGCGGCTGATGTAAGTTTCCTCGCAGACTGTACAACCGAGCGACGACGCGAGCCACATTTCCGTCCAGCACCGCGTAGGGCTGATTGAAAGCAATGCTTAGAACAGCTTTGGCGGTGTAATCACCAATGCCGGGCAGGGAGCGGAGTCCGGCATAATCTTTAGGAAACTTCGCGGCAGGCAGTTGCGCCACGGCCTGCGCTGCCTGGTGCAGGTGGCGGGCGCGGCGGTAATAACCCAACCCTGACCAGAGTTCCAACACGCGTTCCAGCGGAGCTTGCGCCAGGTGCGATACGGTAGGGAAGGCGTCCAGAAAGCGCTGGTAGTAGGGAGTCGCCGTGGCAATCTGGGTCTGTTGCAGCATAATTTCCGACACCCAGACGGCGTAGGGGTCACCCGTGCCTCGCCAGGGATGTACGCGCGCGTTGGCGCTGAACCATGCGAGCAGGGCACGCCGAATCGAGGCGTAGACCCGGCTCGTCCTACCGGCCACCGCGACCGGGGGCTTTTGCCCCCGGCCGCTGAGTTTTGTTGGAGATGTTTTGGTCACGCCGATTACTCGACCGAGAAATCAGCGCTGCGAACGGTGGAGACGTTGCCCATCGCGTCGCGTCCCTTGATTTCAACCCGGTAGTTGCCCGCTTGGAGCTGCGCAAGCGGCAAACCGAAACCTACCGGTACCAGGGGGTTGCCGGGTTCGGAGTACTCGTTGATCAGAATGGTGTTGGAAGAGTAGACCTGCTGGTTGGTCTTCCGGTCAATGATATTGAAAAGCACTCCCACGCGCGGGGCGTCTTTTCCCTTCAGGACGGGATCATAAACCTCAAGATAGACGACGGGCTTTGAGTCCTTGGCAAAGCGGCAGCTTGTGGAGGGAACCAATTCCATATCCTTGAAAACCATGGGCGTGCGTTCCTCCAGCAGCGCCGCGTCCATCTTTGCCGCAAGCTGCGAAACAGGGAGAAATCTATCACCCAAGGCCGGCCCGCCGAGGCTAAGTTCGCTGCCGGTGAAGGGTTCGATCACCACAGGAATTACGTACTTTCCGAACTTCTCGCCGCCGCTGCTCAGAACCACCTTCAGCGTGTAGGTTCCCGGAGCGATGTTGAAGGAATTCTGGTAAGGGAAGGAATTCTTGGCGAAATCCTTGAGCTCTTTCTTCTGGTAATCCAACTTCACCGTATCGCTAAAACGCGCGGCCACCGAGCCGTTCTCGCGATAGGCGATTCCCAGCACATTGATGTCCGAATGGAACGCACCCTTTTGTTTCTCGAAGTCGATGGAGGAACCGGGCACGGACAGCGCCAGGTTCACGCGGGCAACGCCGGGCTCAACATAAAAGTAAGGCGCGCTGAGAGACACTGGTATCTCGCCGGCCTGAGCGCTTGCGGCACGTGCCTCCAGCACTTTGCCTTCGGGCTTTCCTTTCAGCAGGTCAGGGCTCTTGATGTCAAAATAGCCATTACGGTAGCGCACGTTCACGCCTTTGCGGTCGACTGTTACTTTGATTTTATGGAAGCTCCCGTCGTGCGTCTGGCTGGGCGGGGTATACCCAATGTTGTAATACTCATTCATTTCCGTGGAGACCTTCTCGAGGCCTTTCAGGAAATCGTTGGTGTTGAAGATTTCAAACCCGCCGGTGCCTTTGGCCAGAGCGAAGAGAACCTGCTGATTAGTGGAAACACTATCGGGAATGTTGGGGATGATTTGCCGGTTGGTGCAGTTGTTATTCCCGAACCCTCCCATGCCACCCATGCCGGAGGTGTCCATGCAGTTCGCATTGGGGTTCATGGGGTTGTTCATCCGATTAGGGTTGGTGTTCCCGGTCGGATTACCGCCGCGATTCCCACTCGGGTTGCTTCCGGTGCCCGGGCTGCTTCCCGAACCAGAGCCGCTTGAGGGGGGTGAACCACCATGTGTGCCTCCACTGCTGCCCCCAACTGTTCCACCTCCCGATCCTCCGGCCGTGCCTCCACCGCCACCCCCGCCCACACCCCCACGTTGCGGATCAGGATCCGGTGGCGCTGCCAATGCCGCAAACAGGCCGGGCAGGTGTGCGAAAGGCGATTCCGGTGTTTGCAGTTCCGCACCGGGAGGCAGCCCCCTGTGCGTGCCTGGGGCGTTGGGATTGGAGATGTCCGCGCCGGGGTTGGCGGAAGTCGCCAAGCCCCGAACGTCCACGGGATATACGGCGATATTCGACTTGTTCAAAGCGTCGATGGTGGCGGTCAGCTCTGATTGCCGTTCGGCGTTCAGCGCAAATCCCGCGGAAAACATGATCATGGTTTTGCGCCCGGGGATGCCACGAAGTGTTTTGGCCACTTCGCGAATGGAGAGCAGCACGCTGCGCGCCGCAAAATCCGATTGCGTTCGACCCAGGGATGGCACTCCCATGGCGGCGAGTTGCATGTTCCCGCCTCCAGCATTGGGGTTAACGCCGGAAAACTTAACGCCGCTAACCGCGCGCTTCAGCAGTTCTGAGTCAGCCGTAAAGTTCTGCGCAATCTTTAAACCCTCGGCGAAATCCACCACCGCCATCAAGCGATTCGGAGATGCGGTGCTCTCCACAAATTTTCCGGCCGCATCGCGCGCTTGGATTTGAAGGGCGGGGTCCATGGTGGAATCGTCAAAGAACAGGACCATGTAGCGCTGATGCCCGGGGGCGTTGGGCTGGATGTCAGCCTCATGGGAAAAGGCGGATATCGTTTGCTCCTCGTTGTCCTCATAGACATGGAAGTCCGTTTTGTTCAGGTCCTTGATGTAATTTCCCTTTTTGTCGGTGGCGATCACGTCAACCAGGACCAGATTGGTTTCCGTCTTTATCACCACTGGCGTATTTTCCACCGCCGGCGGGGATGGATTTTGACCACCACCCGGAGCAGCGGGTGCCGTGGCTGATTCCAGCCCCAGCCCTCCCAGGATAACAAGGAGACCCATCATTAAAAGCCATTGGTGTCGGGACATTGGTCAATCTCCTAATAAGGGATTTCCACAGTGCGATTCAAGCCGGAAATTTGGCCGCTTTCGGAATCGCGGACAATCGCCCGCACCAGATAGGTTCCGGGTTTGACGTCAAGGAGGGTGCGGATCGTGATGCCCGTTTGCATATATCTTTGCAGGTTGATGTCGCGTAAGCGCAATTCCAGAGCCTTTTGCTGGCCGGTAATTTCGTGGCCATCCTGGTCAAATATCACCGTCACAAAAGTCAGGTTGTCCAGGTTCCGGTCCTCTTCCTTGCGAAAGTGCAAATCATGCAGGTCAATATGCGTCAGGACGGTTATCCGCGCGTCGGATTCAGATTTCATGAAGAATTGCGTGTGCACGTCTATGGGAAGCTCGTGCGTTTCGTCCTGGGAGTAGACCGCCTGCTGGATCTCCTCCTTCTCCTGCACAGTCGGGTCGTTCGGTTTTCGGGGAGCGTAATAGCCGCGGCGCGCTTGCACCTGGAGTCCCTTGGCGGAAACCAGCTTGACCCGAAGTTGGTGGAAACTGCCATCGAGTTTCAGGTTTTGCGGGGAGAATGCCAAAAGATAAAAGGCTTCGGGAAGGCCAGCGACCTTGCGGAACCCGGAATCCAGATCATTGTTATTGTTAAAGAAAATGCCCCCGGTATTGAGCGCTAGTTCTTGCATTCCGTCGGTTTGCCGTTTTTGGCTTTCCAACAGCATCAGGTTCTTCTGCGCGCGACTTGCGGGGTTCAAGGTGTTGGCGAAGTCATTCCGGGAGGCGTCGGTGAGTGTGGTATCGGTCCAGAGGCCGCGAGCGTCTATGGCGTTGAGGATGACGCCGCCGCGCAGAGCACGGTCGGTAATCTCGCTGAGGTTGAAGCGGAGGGTGTCCGTCAGGAATCCGGCGGAGATAATGACCATGCTGCGTTGCCCGGGGAGTGAGGTCAGACGGCGGACGATGTTCTCAATCCCCCGCAAGGCTGCATTGGCCTCTGTTTCCGACGCCGCAAGCGAGCTGTATGCCTCGCCGCGTGCCACCGCCTCCGCTTGGACTGTGCTCAGGCCACTGTTGCAATTCATGGTTTCGTCAGCGGCCTCAGCAAGGGCGGACGGGTCATTGAGATCGACGATCAGATACGCCTCATAAGGGGGGATTGCGCCGCACATCGTATTTTCCCCCACAATGGGGCGAGCACGAAGATCGAGAAGCGCCTGGCGGATCTGCCCAACGTTATCGGTAAAGTCCAATTGTTTCTGCCCGGAGGACGTGTAAAGCGCCACGCGGTCGCCGGGCTGCACGGTGCCTTTTAGAAAGTGATCCGCCGCGTCGCGGGCGCGCGCCAGGTTCTCAAAGGGGGTATTCACATCGTCGAAATACATTGCCACGAAGCGTCGCGCCGTGGTGGCCGGGATGGCCGTTTCATCAGTTTCCTCCGCTTCCGCAGCGGTCTTGGCGGGAGTCTTTGGAGCCGGGGGCGGGATGGGCTTCAACACGGGTTTCTGAACGGAGAAATTCAGAATGGTCTGCGCTTTACCCTTGTCAAAAAGTTGGAAGTCTTCTTTGCGGAGGTTATCAATCGGTGC
>JARLGN010000038.1 GCA_031292775.1 Acidobacteriota bacterium
ACTGATGCCACGCGTCCGGCAGGCCTTCGATGTTTCCGCCAGCCAATCCACACCCTGATCCACCAGGTCGAGGTACAGGTTGAAGAACTTCACCTGGCGGTCAAGGTACTCTTCCATCTTGTCGGGAGTGACCCCGACCGCAAGCGCGTGACCGCGAAAGAACTCGCGATCGCCGCGCTTGTAGCCATCGATCACGGTTTGCAGCTTTTTGCTGGGATACCACGCCACCTGGGCGTTGGGATTGATGAGGAATGTGTCCACACCACTATCGGCAAGCTTGTCGATGTACCGGTGGATGGCTTTCGCGGAATAGGGGCCGCCTTCCGGCTGCCATAATTCCGGGTTATAGAAATAGGTGCAACTGTCCCCGTTAAAGAGATTGCGGTGAGGAGCCAGAGCGCTTTTGCGTTTTGACTGCGTGCCATCAATGGCAGGCAGCCCCGCTCGTGCTGCCAGCAGTGACCCTGCGCCAATGATTTGAAACAGCGACCGACGGTTCATCTTGATCCTTTCGGGGAGATGCGTTGTAGCGTTGGGCTTCAGCCCGGTACGTCCTATTAATATCGTCTATTGCATTCTCAATTTGGATTTGCGAGTGCGTGCAGTGCCGTCCTAAAGACCCAGCATCTTTCCGACGCGGTCGGCCAGACCCTCGGCCATCCACTCGAAACCGAGGTCGTTGGGATGAACGCCGTCAACCAGACCATCACCACGAGACGGCCCCAGCAAATCCGTACCTTCAACGATTTCGAGATGGCGGTCGCCGGCGGCAATCCGTTTGGCGGCTACCTCACGGATCAATTCCCGCATACCGTCAAGCTGCGCATCACGGGACCATGATTCGCGAGCCATATAGATCGGGGTGACAACCAGGATCGGAGTTTCCGGGTGGGCGCTGCGGATGACCTCCAAAAATGGTGCGTATACTTTGGATAGGGACTCGACGGTGCCGTTGTTCTGGGCAAAATCAAGCACGTAAAACGAGGCATGAATGCTGGCCACGGCGCGAGCCAGTTCGGGTTCACCTTTGCCATTTCCCGAGAACCCTAGATTGACAAAGTCCAAATTGAGCTTCCTCGCCAGAATTGCCTGATAGCTCATGCCGGGCCGGCTGGCGCAGCCACCCTGCGTGATCGACGTACCATAAAAGACGACGGGGTCACTGACCGCGAATGGCTTGGGCGGTTGAACGTGCGCCTCCGCGTCCAGCCCGATTCCCAGAACCTTCACCGGAATGTAAAGCGGCAGGTAGAGTGTGATCTCGCGGTCGATGCGCGGCTGGTCCTTGAAATAAGTGTATTCGATGGTCTTGCCCGGCTTGTAGTCAAGCTCGGCAATGGCGGTTCCGCGATACACACCATCCGCGTAGAGATCCACTCCTGATTGCCCGAAAGGGTGCATGTTCTTCATGGCGGGAGGACGTGGGTACTCGAGCCGGATGGTGACACCGGAAGAGTTGGTGCGGAAACGAATGCGGCCGCCGCTGGGGTCCTGGGCAAGTTCCCACACCGGCTGGCGATAAGTGTCTTTGAGTTTAACGGGCAGACGAAAGAGTTCGCCGCCGTTTTCACTGTACCAGGGGAGACCGTTGATCTGAACCTCCGCACTGGGAAGTGTAACCCAACGAAGCGGCGCATCCGCCGCCACTAGTGGGCACAAGTACGTAGCCATTAAAATTAAAGCTGCCAGAATTCTCTTGATCATGCTGTGAATATAGCAGGAATTTCGCTGGGTTTCGAGGCGCGGTGGGTCTTGTGAGTGGCTGGGTCGCTGATTAATCGGCTGTAGCTACTCATGCCGTCGGCGCTGACGTGGATTTGTTTCTACTGCCCTCGCCCCTTTGGGGGAGAGGGTGGCCCGAAACCGGCGCCCTCATCAGCCGGGGCGGGACGGGTGAGGGGGTCAAAACGAATTGCAGTGACAAGTGACAAGTGACGAGTGACAAGCGATCGCCCGAATCAAACTAGGTGGTGCAGCGCCTGGGGCTCTTCACTTTTGCGCTTTGCCTTTTCACTTGCCTTTGCGCGTCTTCCGCCTCACGCTGGCACAACATCTCCCTCGCCGGGGGCCAGGAACAAATTCGCCTCCAGCCCATGCTGCCGGGTGTAGAGGTCGTAGTATCGACCGCCCAGCGCGAACAAGTCCGCGTGGTTGCCTCGTTCCACAATGAGTCCCTGCTCAACCACCAAAATCTGGTCGGCGCGGCGGATGGTGGACAGCCGGTGGGCGATCACGAAGGTGGTGCGTCCCTGCATCAGTTTGTTCAACCCCACTTGGATCATCGCTTCGGATTCGGAGTCGAGTGAGCTGGTGGCCTCATCCAGAATGAGGATCCGCGGTTCAGCAAGTAGCGCGCGTGCAATGGAAAGCCTTTGCCGCTGCCCACCGGAGAGTTTTACCCCGCGCTCCCCAACGATTGTGTCGTAGGCACCCGGGAAGCCTTCGGCAAACTCATCCACACGGGCCGTGCGGCAGGCGAATAGAAACTGTCCCTCCGTTGCGTCCGGCCGCGAAAACATGATGTTCTCGCGAATCGTGCCGTCGAAGAGGAACGAATCCTGCAGCACTACGCCCAACTGCGAGCGGAAAGTGTTAAGGTCCACCTTCGCAAGGTCAACATCATCCACCACCACGCGGCCCTTGGTCGGGGCGTGGAAGGCGCACAGCAGGCTGATGATGGTGGACTTGCCCGATCCCGAGGAGCCCACGAGCGCGGTCACCGTTCCCGGCGTGGCCACAAAGCTCACGCCATGCAGCACCGGCTTGTCCGGGTCATAGGCAAATTCCACATCCTCAAATCGCACCGTGCCCTGAATGGGCGGCATCTTCTCGGTGCGGCCGGGAGCGCGGTTTTCCTCCAGTTCGGCCATGATCTCAGCGGTGCGGTCCAGGCCGGCAAAGGCCTCCGTCAACTGTGTGCCGATGTTCACAATCTGAAAGACGGGCGCAATCATGAAGGCCAGAAACATGTTGTAAGCGAAGTAATCGCCGACCGTCCAACTCTGATTGAGAACGTTATGGCCGCCCAGCCACATCACCAATCCTGACACCAATCCCAACACCGTGGTGGACGCGGATGAGAGCACGCTAGTCATGGTCAGCGTCTTCATTACGTTGGCCAGCAGCCGCTCCACGCCGGCGGAGAAGACCCCCGCCTCGCGGTCCTCGGCGTGATAACCCTTGATGACACGCACGCCGCCCAGCGATTCGGTCAGGCGCCCGGTGACCTCGGCGTTGATTTTGCCGCGTTCGCGGAAGATGGGGCGAATGACCTTGAAGCCGTATTGCAGAACCATGACAAACGCGCCCACTACCGCGAAGACCGTCAGCGTAAGCGTAACGCTTCGATGCAGCAGATAAATGAACGCCAGCACGGCGGTCAACAACCCGCCCACAAACTCCACCAACCCGGTCCCCACCAGGTTGCGCACGCCTTCCACGTCCGACATGATGCGCGCCACCAGCGTGCCGGTGCGGTTCTCGTCATAGTAGGCCACGGAAAGCAGGCCCACATGTTTCTGCACCTGCCGGCGCATTTCGGCAATCAGCCGCTGGCCGGCTTTCGAGAGCAATTGGGTGAGGGAGAAAGACGTGATGGCCTGCACCACCATGGCTGAAAAGACCAGAGCAATAATGCGGGGCAGCCGCTCTGGATGCGGGTGCAGCGGAGAAAGCACCGTGTCAAGCAGCGACTTGCTGGTATAGGGCAAAACCAGGCCGGCCACGCGGTTGATGGCCATCAAACCCAATCCGGAAACGAGCAGCCATTTCCGCGGCGCCACCAGCGCCCACACCTGCGGCCACAGCTTCTTCAGGTTGGGCTTGCGCTTGGGGAGATCCGCCTGCCCTGAGCGTGCACCGCGTCCATGCGGCGAGTGCTCGGCGCGTATGCTCATGCCCATCCCTCCGCCATGCACGGTGCCCATGCGCTAGACCCTTCCTGAACGGTGCACGGCAACGAACGGCCGCGCGCAATGAATTACGTAAACAGCCCTGAATCTCCATGTTAAACAATGAGTGGACGTACAGCAAGGTGAGAGGTGTTTCGTAGGTGTGCCCCTACGAAACTCATGCAGTTAGTGTGACGGTTTGAATCGACGACGCAGCAGGGCGATGGCGACTCCCGCAAGTGCTCCACCGCCGATCCCGAGACTTATCATCTCGACCAGGCTTGCACCCTTTGGAACTTGGTCTGGCGGGTCTATCAACTGCATCTGCATATGGTTGCGAATTCCCTTGTCAGCAGCTTGTTGCTCCGTGGCATGGAGGTTCTCATCCATAATGCGTCGCACGAGGTCCGAAGTTACTCTCTGGGCTTTCTCACTGTCAGGGTAGGTAAAGGACACCTTGAAAGCATCGGGCGAAAGGGGTTCAATGGTGATGTTTTCCTTGAATCGCTTCAGCCGATCTGCCATGGGCAAGCGCGTGACCTCATTAGCGTAAAGCCCGTCTTGCTCGATGATGTCCTTTAGCGGTTTGTCGCTTAACACGTGTAGGGCCACATTAAAAACCAGAGTTTGGCGTAATTCATCGGGCCGAGCGGCTTGAATGCCGATTACGGCGGTTGATGCGTAACGCCGTGGGATCTCAACGGACACCAATCCCGTCACAAGAATGCCGAGAAGGGCGAAGGCCGTCGCCATGAGAGGAATGTTTGAAAGCTTCAATTGCATCAGTAGCGCTCCCTTCACAATGTTCAGAAGATCCCGGAACTCCGGGTTGATGTCCTCCAGCAGTGCGTCGAATTCGGGTCCATACCTCTCCCGCCACGGCGCGGGGTACAGTCTGACCGCGAAATGGATGATCTTCCTCATACGTGCTTCAGCCGCCGCTGTCCCGCCTTCACAATTTGTTCGAGGCCGGCCAATTCTTCCTGGAGGTGGCGTCGGCCGTCCGCCGTTAGCCGATAGGGTCGCCTGCGGTCTGGGGAGTGGAGCGCTTGAATCCACCCACATCCCTCGAGGCGCGTGATCGCCCCATATAACGTCCCAGGCCCGAGGCGGACACCGGCGAAGGCCTGGATGTCCTCCATCATGGCGTAGCCATGCTTGTCGCCATCGGCCAAGCTTGCGAGTACCAGTAGAGTGGGATCTGTCATAACTATTACGTGCGACATAGTATCGTCGCACGTAACAGCAGTGTCAAGCACGAATTAGGTAAAGCCGCGGACCCACAGACAGCCATAGTTCGATGCGGTACGAAGCGCCTTGGACTGCGGTGGCTCGACGCCGCTTTTGTCGGACACCTTATCTAATTCATGTTGTCCCTGGG
>JARLGN010000311.1 GCA_031292775.1 Acidobacteriota bacterium
AAGGTCGCGCAGATTTCTCCCCCTTCGGCATAAGCCAGGTTCTCTTCCAGCATCGAGCGCGTCGGCTCATCCAAGCGGTCGTAGATGTAAATGGGGATGTGCCCGCTTAAATGCTCGTCCGCTGAGGCGAAATTGACAAAACCTCGCGCCCCCCGCTGCAACGAACTCAGCCGGTAAGCCGTGGTGTGCGAAACCGGCGGGACCACGTGATGGTCGTAATCCCAACTTTTGCTGTCATAATTGCCGTGAATCATGTGCGTGCGGAGCTTGTAGTCTTCCTTCTTGCGATGCCGTTTGCGGGTTTCCATAAGGCCCCCCCTTGAGCGACTTTTCACAACATGAAAAGGGATAGCATAGTCTGGAACATGGCGAAAGGCCTTTTCGCTCACAACTACTTTTTGTCACTTTATGCTTGTAAGACGTCGCGGCTTTGCGCATCG
This sequence comes from Acidobacteriota bacterium, assembly GCA_031292775.1. Lineage (GTDB taxonomy): Bacteria > Acidobacteriota > Terriglobia > UBA7540 > UBA7540 > Bog-366. The sequence continues at coordinate 441 of JARLGN010000311.1, forward strand.
TGTGGCCACATATCGCGCTTTATCCTTCATCAGGGGCTAATAGGCCCTTGTCAAGTAAATGCACGTTCCGAGTTTCCTCAAGCCTCATGAACTTCATCGACATTGCCGATAGGAAGGTATGGATGCATAGGCGCGAAGTGTCGGGGGAGAAGATTCTCCGCTAACATCGGGCTCCCCGTTGATCGGGGAGAATGCTCTCAGGAGATGAAAGCACCATGAGACGAGTACTGTTTGTTGACGATGACCCGCGAATTCTGGAGGGGTTGCGGCGCATGCTGCGTTCCCAAAAACAGGCGTGGGAGATCGCTTTCGCGTCCAGCGGTGAAGCCGCACTGGCGCTGATGGAAGCGTCACCCTTTGATGTAATTGTTTCTGACATGCGCATGCCGGAAATGGATGGCGCCGCGCTGCTGGCCCATGTGCGCGAAGCCTATCCGCACATCGTGCGTATTGCCCTTTCGGAGCACACCGAGCTATCCGGGGCCTTGCGAGTAGTACCCGTGGCACACCAGTTTCTGACGAAGCCCTGCGATGTGGAAATGCTGCGCGTGGCCATTGAGCGTGCCTGCCACATGAAGGCGCTGCTCCATGATGAATCCATTCGCGCAACGGTGGGGGCGCTCGGCGACCTTCCCTCCCTGCCGCGCACTTATCATGCTTTGACGAAGGCGCTGGCGGATCCTGATACCCCCATCCAGAAAATCGCGGGTATCGTGGAATTCGACGTGGGGGTGGCCGCCAAGATTCTACAGTTGGTGAATTCCGCCTTCTTCGGCATGGCGCGCTCCATAACCAATATTCAGACTGCCGTTGGTTATCTTGGCGTGAGTACGCTGAAGAGCCTGGTGCTTTCCGTTGAAGTGTTCCGCGTTTTTGCTCCCAAAGCTCCCGTGGAGGGCTTCTCCCTGGAGGAGCTCCAACGCCACGCGCGGCTCACATCTTACATTGCTGCCCGCTTGCCCGTACCAAAGCACCTTGTCGACATCGCCATGGTGGCCGGTATGCTCCATGACGTGGGAAAGCTTGTACTGGCCTGGAAACTTCCCGATCGTTTCAAGAAACTCATGATGCAAGTGACACAGGAGCAATGCCCCCTTCACATCGTGGAGGAAAGAGAATATGGGTTCAGCCACGCTGAGATTGGGGCCTATCTCCTGGGACTTTGGGGATTGCCGTACGCGGTTGTTGAGGCAGTTGCCCTTCACCATGTTCCCGATCGCGTGCCACACCAAAGCTTCGACGCCGCTTCGGCTGTCTACATTGCCAACCTTCTTGCCGAGGAACTGGATTCCTCCACCGTAATGCCTTGGGACAACTTGATGGAAAGAGACCAGAACTATCTGGTTTCCTTGGGCGTCGAGAAGGACATGCCGAATTGGCGTGCCATGGCCGCAGAGGCGCCCCATCTGCTGGCGGAAGCGTAAAATGCAAGCAACTCTGCGCCCCCGGGTTTTGCTTGCTGATGGCGAACTTGAAGTGCCTGACGCCTGACCCGGGTTTCTCTCCAAGCTCAATGGTTTTTTCTGCACCGTTGTGCTTTTCAGGCTGGAAGGAATTTGGCGAGCGCCTCAGTATTTCGGAGATTCCGGTCAAGGCTGCCCTTTGACAACTCTTCCAAGAGACAGGTGTCCGGACCCGCAGCCAGCTCGTTCGGATGGCATTGGAAGAACGCTGTGCCCGCTGGAAACAGATCCGCGGTGAAATTGGCCGAACTGCGCCGCTACGGGAAATAGACCCACACCGTTTTTGCCCACTTCTAGGCTCGCTTGACATTAGGTACCCTTTTCCTTACACTTGCGCCCAGTAGGGTTCGCTCGTGGTCGGCGGCGTCACTGGGGGGTGATCCGCCTGCGCCAGTCGTTGGTGTTAAAGGAGGAAACCCTTGCGTAAAATATCTTTTGTTTTGGTATTAGTGTTTCTCGCCGCGTCAGCCGTAATCGCCCAAGCCCAAGAACCTGGATCAGCCTCACAGCTTTCCGTCCCTGCGGCCGTCCGCTCACAAGCGGAGTGCACAGGCTTTATCGTCAATCCACCTGTGCCACGCGATTTATTCGTCGTGGGAGGAGCCGATGATGACTTCCACTCCCCAGCCCGTCAATTTGTGCAGGGCGAGTCGATTTTCATCTCCCAGCACAAGGGGGGCGATATCGCCGTGGGCAGTGAGTACAACGTGGTCAGGCCTGCAGGCGAGCTTTTCCTTACCCGGCGTTATCAGGGGCAGGGACGGGAAGTAGGCAAATTGGGCAAACCTTATGAGGATGTCGGGATAGTCAAGGTGACCCACACTAATAAGGAGGGTGCCGTGGCGCGGGTCACCCTTTCTTGCGGACCGATTTCCCCGGGTGACATCCTGGTGCCTTATCAAGCCCGTGCCATTCCGGAATACACGTTGTCCCCGCCGCTTGACCACTTCGCGCCTCTGGATAGCAACAAAAAGCAGGGAAGAATAACGGCAAGTCACAACAATTACGGCTTCCTTGGTCGCGAGACGGTAGTCTACTTGAACGTGGGCGAGAATGAGGGAGCCAAGCCCGGTCAGCGTTACCGGATTTACAAGGTTCTTCCTCCGCATACGACGGGATTCCTGACTGAAGAACGCACGCCGCCCGAGACCATCGGAGAGGCTGTGGTCCTTTCTGTTAAGTCGAAATCATGCGTGGCGATGGTCATTTCAAGTTACCGGGAAATTTCTACCGGTGACTTTGTCGAAGCGGAATAATCCTGTCAGGGGTTCGGATTAGGGAATCCAATTGCGGGCGAAGCCCACCTTGGACTGCTCCCACAGTCCAGAGTGCTTTGCGCCCGTGCGGGATTTTGCTATACGCACAGGATTGGGTTTAGGTCCGCGTGAAATTGGAAAAGTTGCTTACGCTGCGGGGTGAGAAGAATCAGCGGGGTGAGCTTCTTCGAAGATTTGCGCGGTGAAAGCCTGGATGCTGGCTCCATGCCGCCACGCATCGGTTGGTAAGCCTGCTTTGCGGCAGGTTTCTTCCAGAAATTGTTCCCGATTCCATTTCCACTGCACTGCCACTTGCGGTAACAAGAGGCCGCGCATGGATCCGCTCGAAATGAGCAGTCCGTGCCGCCCAA
>JARLGN010000007.1 GCA_031292775.1 Acidobacteriota bacterium
AAGCACATGCCAACGGCCATCAAGCCGGGGATCTATGAGGAAAGTGTCGCCGACGAGAACCTGGAAATCTCGACGGAAGATGCCCACCGCATGACTCTGCGACTGGCGCGCGAGGAAGGCCTGCTGGTGGGCGTTTCGTCCGGAGCCGCCATGGTGGCCGCCCTGAAGGTGGCGAATCGGCTGACCAGCGGAGTCGTGGTGACGGTCTTCCCCGACAGTGGAGACAAGTATTTGAGCGAGCGATTTTGGGACGAAGGGCAGTAGGGAATCGCGCCATCGATTCATCGGGTCATTTCCTCATTGGACCATTTTTTCGTTGGGTCATTGAACGTTTGGGGCATATGTTCATCGTGCCATCTATTCATAGGATCGCCGGGCCATGGGTGGTTGGAGCGTTGTCCGTTTGAAGGCCCCAAAGGCCTGCTGGAGGACAATGATCTGTTGACCCGGATTTTGAGTTAACCCCATTTCTTTTCATACAGATCGTGGCCTTAAAAAGTTAAGCCTATTGTTTTCATCAACATCGTGGGACCATCCCAATTGTTAGTTTCATCTTCGTTTGTTTTCAATAACATCGTGGGACCATCCTTCATTTTTAATTCCCCTTTTTTTCCACACGACGCCCGCGGGTTTTCGGTAACCTGTTTTCCTATCAATAGCATACGAATTCTGACAAAATTCCTGAAGTGCATCGAAGTACCTGCATTATCATAAACATCGTGGCCTCCAACCCCGGATTTACCGGCCGCGCGTCCGCCAGCGGTGCATTCCCGATCGCCCGAGTTACCTGAAATTCGGTCCTGTCTAGGATGCTCCAAGAGGCCCCAAGCGGGAATTGTCGATTGGCGATGCGTAATGGTTGATTCGTGACGGGCACTTGACGGCTTGGCATCTCCATTATCGGGTTCCAATTTTCTACTTCTGTTCGAGATTTCCAATTGGCGATTTTCTTGAATCTTGAATCTTGAATTTTGAATTGGCTCCTTGCCCCATGCGACCTGCAATCGCTCATGTCAGTGCGCTTGAGCGGGCCTTGGCTTGCGCCGTTGGAAGCTGACCCATGGCGGGTCTTCCGACCAAAACAACGCGATTCTCCCGCCAGTAATGGACTAAATTGCGCCTGGTCACCGCAAAATCCGGGCAACTTTGCCGAAAATGTCCGTTCATGAGCCATGCATTTTGTCCGTGTTTTGTTTGTTTTCAATAACATTCCGGCTTCGGTCGATACAAAAAAAGAATTCTTTCTTTTCGCAGCCTTGGCGGAGCCCAAACCCGCCCGATGGCAATTTGTCGATTGACGATGGCCAATCGTCGATTTGCGAATTGTGAGGGGTGATGCGGGGTCGCGAGTCTCCATATTTTTCCGCGTTTCGATTTTCGCGCTCCCTCAGGCATTTCCCATTCGCGATCGTCTTGAATTTTGAATATTGAATTTCCGATTGGCGGTTCCAGCCGCCCGGAGTGCGTCATTTCGCCACAAAATGCTTACTGGGCTAGAGTCCTAGCATTTCACCCTCCATCGCCGATGGCGATATTGATGCATTGGTTATGAGGGGGCGAGCCCATCCCGAAAACCCGAAGGATGCACCCACCAACGTGCCGGGTATCTGACAAGATTGCTGAAAATCACATTCGCTATTTGGCAATCATTAGTGACTGCGTATATACTGCGGCCCGCGAGGAATCACGTATGTCTGGTAATCATAATGAAATCGAGCGGCGGCTCTGGGACGCTGCCGACGAACTGCGCGCCAACTCCAAGCTGAAGGCGGCGGAATATTCCGTCCCGGTGCTGGGGCTGATCTTCCTGCGTTTTGCCGACCACAAATTCAGCCAGGCGGAAAAGGAGCTGGCCAACAAAGGTTCGCAGCGGCGCTTTGTGAACAAGACGGATTACCAGGCGCGCGGCGTGATGTATCTTCCTCCCAACGCGCGTTTTTCCCACCTCTTGAAATTGCCCGAGGGCGCGGATATCGGCAAAGCCATCAATGAGGCGATGAAGTCCATTGAGGCGGACAACGAAGACCTGAAGGACGTGCTTCCCCGCACCTACAATCGCCTGGAAAACTCCACGCTGGTGGAGCTGCTGAAGACTATGAGTTCGATCCCCATGGACATTGAGGGCGACGCGTTCGGGAAGATTTACGAATACTTTTTGGGCAAGTTCGCCTTGAGCGAGGGACAAAAGGGCGGCGAGTTTTTCACCCCCACGGCGCTGGTGAAGCTGATTGTGGAGGTCATTGAGCCCTACCATGGGCGCATTTTCGATCCCGCCTGCGGTTCCGGCGGCATGTTTGTGCAAAGCGCGCGGTTTGTGGAAAACCACAAGAAGAACCCGGGCGCGGAGATCATGGCCTATGGGCAGGAGCGGGTGGCGGAAACCATCAGGCTCTGCAAGATGAACCTGGCGGTGCACGGCCTCTCCGGAGACATTCGCCAGGCCAACACATACTATGAGGACATCCACCAAAGCGTGGGCAAGTTTGATTTCGTGATGGCCAATCCGCCTTTCAACGTGGATAAGGTGGATAAGGAAAAGATCAAGGACGATCCCCGCTTTCCCCTCGGCATGCCCAAGGCGGACAATGCCAACTACATTTGGATCGAAATCTTTTACAGCGCGCTGAGTGCCAAGGGCCGGGCGGGTTTTGTGATGTCGAATGCAACCGCCGACGCGCGCGGCACGGAACTGGAGATACGCAAGAAGCTGATTGAATCCGGCGCGGTGGATGTGATGATCTCCATTGGCTCCAATTTTTTCTACACTGTGACGCTGCCCTGCACGTTGTGGTTTTTCGATCGTGGCAAGAAGAGCACCTCGCGCAATGAGAAGGTGTTGTTTATCGACGCCCGTCAGACGTTTACTCAGGTTGACCGCGCCCACCGCGAATTTACTGAGGAGCAAATCCAATTCCTCGCCAACATTGTGAGGGCATACCGCGAGGAGCCGCTGGCGGCGTTTGTCGACGCAGACACCAAGAAGCACTTCCCCAAGGGCAAGTACAAAGACGTGCCGGGCCTGTGCAAGGTGGCGACAATCAAGGAAATCGAGGCGCAGGGCTGGAGCCTGAATCCCGGGCGGTATGTGGGTGTGACGGAGCGTGCGGCGGATGACTTCGATTTCAAGGAACGATTGGAAGAATTGAACGAGGAATTGGAAACCCTGAACGCCGAAGCGCGCGAGTTGGAAGAGCGCATCGCCGAAAACGTGGCGCAGTTGCTGGAATGACCTGGCCGGGGATCGTAGGGGCTGGGCTTGCCCTGCCCTGGATGATGGCTGGGACGGCCATGGGGGGGAGGGCAAGCCCACCCCCTACGAATGGGCGGGCAAATGGCCCGTACACGCAGAGACAATATGGCAATGAACCGTCACGAAACAAGAACAATTGAGGAATTGACTGAAACCCTAATCGACTACCGTGGCAAGACGCCCGTGAAAACAAAGGGTGGCATACGACTTATCACAGCCAAGGTGATTAAGGGGGGGCGAATTCTCGATGGCGAGAACGAACACATAGCCGAAGAAGATTACACCGCATGGATGCGCCGCGGATTACCGCAACAGTGGGACATCCTCATTACGACTGAAGCCCCGCTGGGAGAGGTTGCAATCCTTCGGACGAACGAAAAGATAGCACTTGCTCAACGAGTTATTCTCCTGAGGGGACGTCCGAACCTAATTGACCAGAGGTATTATTATCACGCGATGAAGTCGCCGTTCGTCCAAGGGGAACTGGCCGCAAGATCAAGCGGAACAACCGTTCTGGGTATCAAGCAAAGCGAACTACGACAGGTCAGAATTCCTTACGTCCACCGTCAGACCCAGCGCAAAATCGCCGCCATCCTTTCCGCCTACGACAACCTGATTGAAAACAACACGCGGCGGATCAAGATTCTGGAAGAGATGGCGCAGGCGCTCTACCGCGAGTGGTTCGTCCACTTCCGCTTTCCGGGGCATGAGAAGGTTAAGATGGTGCCGTCGGCAATCGGGTCGATCCCACAAGGGTGGCAGGTGGTTAAGCTCGGGTCGGTCGCCGATGTAAATGCGCTAAGCATTAAGAACGACGACGAGCCGGAGTACATAAACTACATCGACATTTCATCGGTGTCTCCAGGACGAATCGATAAGGTGGAACATTTGGCGTTTAAAGACGCGCCTGGGCGCGCGCGCAGGATTGTACGTCACGGAGATATGATCTGGTCCACGGTACGTCCAAATCGTCGTTCATATAGTCTCATCCTTGACCCTTTGCCTGACTTGATCGTTTCGACAGGATTTGCCGTCATAAGTCCGAGGGATGTTCCCTTCAGCTACGTTTATCAAGCGCTGACAACAGAGGACTTTGTCGGTTATCTTACCAACCACGCCCGTGGATCAGCCTACCCGGCAGTAAACGGTGGCGATTTCGAGGGCGCGGATTTTCTATTGCCGGGGGCGAACGTTATCGCCGACTTTCATCATGTCGCTGGAGACATGTTGATCCAATGCCAGACATTGATCCGGCAAAACGCCAACCTCCGCCGGACCCGCGACCTGCTGCTGCCCAAGCTGATCTCGGGCGAAATTGATGTGTCGAATCTCGAAATCTCGTAGGGGCTGGGCTTGCCCTGCCCTGGACGATGGCCGGGACGGCCATGGGGGGAGGGCGAGCCCACCCCCTACAAAAATGGGGGCGGCATGCCGCCGCACGAGAGACGAATCATGGTTTACGATTCCCGCATCCATCATCGTCGGTCCATTCGTTTGCGCGGGTATGACTATGCCGGTGGCGGAGCGTATTTCATTACCATCTGCACGCAGGGAAAAATTCCCCAATTCGGCAGAATCGTCGAGGAGGAAATGATTTTGAACGAGCCGGGCCGCCTGATGCAGAAAACCTGGGATGATTTACCACAGCGATTCCACACATTGATTCTCGATGCGTTCCGGGTGATGCCCAACCATGTCCATGGGGTGTTTGTGTTGCCGGGGCCGGGTTTGCATCCCGCGCTGGCCGAGGCCACTGGGGCACCGGTAATCGAGCCGGGCAACATTAATCAGCCTTGGGACGGTCGGGGGAGGGCAAGCCCACCCCCTACTCGGCGGACCAGCATGGGCGATGTGGTCGGAACGTTCAAATCCATCAGTACCATTGCCGTGAACAAATTATTGTCGCGCACTGGAACGCGCCTGTTGCACGAGAATTTTTACGAGCACATCATCCGTGACGTCGGCGAGTTGGAGAGCATTCGGGAGTATATAATCTACAACCCGCAACGTTGGATGGAAGACCCGGAAAACCCGGAATCGCCGGATTACGCAGAATCGATGGATGGGTATCCGCCGGGCCAACGGCCCGACGAGGATTTGTAGGGGTGGGGCTTGCCCTACCCTGGATGATGGCCGGGGCGGCCATGGGGGGGCGAGCCGTCCCCCTACATTGCGATGGCCGGGACGGCCATGGGGGGAGGGCAAGCCCACCCCCTACAATATGAAAACCACAGACTACTCCGAAGACGCACTCATTGAACAGCCCGCCATTGAGCTGTTCGGCAAACTGCGCTGGGAAACGGCGAACTGTTTCCATGAGTTTGACCACGGCGCGAGTCCCCTGGGCCGGGATTCCAAAGGCGAGGTCGTCCTGGTCGCCCGCCTGCGGGCTGCGCTTAAACTCCTCAATCCCAAGCTGCCAACGGAAGCCATCGATCTCGCTATTGAAGAACTCACCCGCGGCCGCAGCACCCTGAGCGCGGCGGCCGCCAACCGGGAAATCTACCGGCTGCTGAAAGACGGCGTAAAGGTAACGTACAAGACCGATGAGGGGGAGGACGCCAGCGATACGGTCAGGGTGATCGACTGGAATAATTCCGGGAACAATGATTTCTTCCTCGCCTCCCAGTTCTGGATCATGGGGGAGATGTACGAGCGCCGGGCGGATCTGATTGGATTCGTCAACGGACTGCCGCTGGTCTTTATCGAACTAAAAGCCGCGCACAAAGCCGTAGAATCCGCCTATCAGAACAACCTGTGTGACTACCGCGACGCCATTCCCCACGTCTTCTGGTACAACGCCATAACCATTCTCTCCAACGGAAGCGAAAGCCGCATCGGCAGCATGACGGCGGAATGGGAACACTTTGCCGAATGGAAGCGAATCAACGATGAAGGCGAGAAGGGAATCGTATCGCTCGAAACCATGATTCGCGGCACGTGTGAGAAGAAGAGATTGCTCGATGTGGTGGAGAACTTCACCCTGTTTGAGGAAGCGGACGGGCGGCTGGTGAAGAAAGTTGCCAAGAACCACCAATACCTGGGTGTGAATAATGCTCTCAACGCCCTGGTGGCCGTCAATAAAGATCCGGGCAAATTGGGTGTCTTCTGGCACACCCAGGGCAGCGGCAAAAGCATCTCCATGGTTTTCTTTGCCCAAAAGGTGATGCGCACCGTGCCGGGCAACTGGACGTTCGTCATCGTGACCGACCGGAAAGATTTGGATAAACAGATTTACAAGAATTTTGCCAATGTGGGCGCGGTGACGGAAAAGGAAGCCCACGCGGAGAGCGGCAAAGGCTTGCAGCAACTGCTGAAGGAAGATCACCGGTATGTCTTCACGCTCATCCAGAAATTCGGCACGGAAAAAGGGCAGAAGCACCCAAAGCTCTCCGACCGCGAAGACATTATTGTGATGACGGACGAAGCCCACCGTAGCCAGTACGATACGTTTGCCCTGAACATGCGGAACGCCCTTCCCAATGCTTCCTTTATTGGTTTTACCGGGACGCCGCTGATGAAAGGCGAAGAGAAGACCCGCCAGGTGTTCGGTGAGTACGTCAGCATCTACAACTATCAGCAGTCAACGGAGGATGGGTCCACCGTTCCCCTCTTCTACGAGAACCGCATTCCCGAGCTTCAGCTCACCAATCAGGACTTGAACGAAGACATCTATGAAGTGGTGGAGGGGGCGGAACTCAACGAGGACCAGGAAAAGAAGTTGGAACGGGAATTTGCCCGCCAATACCACCTGATCACGCGCGACGATCGCCTGGAGAAGATCGCCGCCGACCTCGTGGAGCACTTCATGGGGCGCGGTGAGATGGGCAAGGCCATGGTGGTTTCCATTGATAAGGCCACCGCCGTCAAGATGTACGACAAGGTACAGAAGCATTGGAAAGCACACCTCGCGAAGCTTCGCGCTGAACTGGCGAAGGCAAAGGAAACCGAACGGCCGCTGCTGGAAAACAAGATCCGCTACATGCAGGAAACGGACATGGCCGTGGTGGTGTCGCAGGCGCAAAATGAAATCAAAGACATGAAGAAGAAGGGAGTAAACATTGCGCCTCACCGCAAGCGCATGGTGAAGGAAGACTTGAGCACGAAATTCAAGAACGACCATAGCAACTTTCGAATTGTTTTCGTCTGCGCCATGTGGATGACGGGGTTTGACGTGCCCTCCTGCTCCACCATTTATCTCGACAAACCGATGCGGAACCATACGCTGATGCAAACCATCGCGCGGGCTAACCGGGTATTCGGAGATAAGGTGAACGGCCTGATTGTGGATTACGTCGGAGTCTTCCGCGACTTGCAGAAGGCGCTGGCCATTTACGCGCCGAGTGCCGGCGGCGTTGACCGTCCGGTGAAAGGTAAAGGGGAGCTGGTAGCGCTGCTCAAACAGGCCATCGACGCGGCCACAGAGTTCTGCGCGGAACAGGGGATCAATCCGCAAAGCATTATTTCCGCTGTGGGTTTCGCGCGGGTGAAGCTGCTGGACGAGGCGGTGGCGGCCATTCTTCTGAACGATGAGACCAAGCGAAAATACCGCCTGCTGGCAGAAGACGTGGCCAGAATGTTCAAGGCCGTCAAGCCGGACCCGGCGGTGAACGAGTTTCTTCCTCTCTGTGTGCTGTTTGCCGTAATTGATGAAAAGATTCGCTCCCTGACGCATCCGGTGGATATCTCCAGCGTTATGGCGGGCGTCGAACAGGTTCTGGATAAGTCGATTGCGGCTGAGGGCTATATTATCGAGGCGGAAAAGCCGCTGGACTTGAGCAAGCTGGACGTGGACAAGCTAAAGGCCAAGTTTGCCAAGGGTCGCAAGCAGATTGAGGCGGAGAAGCTTCGGGGAGCGTTGAATACCAAACTTCAGATGCTGATCAAATTCAATCGCACGCGAATGGATTATCTGGAAAAGTTCCAGAAGATGATCGATGAGTACAACGCCGGGAGTTCGAACGTCGAGGAGTTCTTTAAGCAGCTCATCGCCTTCACCAGAGATTTGAACGAAGAGGAAAAGCGTGGGATCGCCGAAAATTTAAGCGAGGAAGAGCTGGCCATCTTCGACCTATTGACCCGTCCGGAAATGAAGCTCAGCAAGAAGGAAGAACAGCAGGTTAAGAAGGTGGTGAAAGACCTGATCGAAAGACTCAAGACAGAGAAGTTTGTTCTCGATTGGCGAAAACGGCAGCAATCGCGGGCGGCCGTTCGCGTCTGCATCGAAGAGACCCTCGACCAGTTACCGCGCGTCTACACGCCTGAAGTTTTCCAACAAAAATGTGAACTGACCTACCAGCACGTCTACGACGCGTACTTTGGCTCGGACGCCAGCGTTTACCGCGCGTGAGGGCTGGCATTGGTTTCCCGACCGATAGAACTCTCCGAACAATTCAAACCTATTATCCCGACGAGGGCAATATCATGAGTCCTGCGACTCGCGGATGAGGCCTGTGACGAACTTGGCCGGTTCGCGAACCGCCCCTACCTAATGTTAGCGCCACATAACATCTTGCCCAAATTCGGTGGCACGATTATCTTATTTAACGGGTCTTAACGGGCAGGCATCACAGGGCACACTTCATCGGCACAAGACACAACTTATGGCTTTGAAATTAGGCAAATCGCATTTTGAATCCATTCGCCGGCACGGCGTTAAGGACTACCCCAGCGAGTGCTGCGGGGTGTTGTTGGGGAAAGCTGATGGCGACGCGAAGCAGGTGACGGAGGTTGTGCCGCTCACCAACCTGCGCCATGATCCCAGCCGCGCGCAGGAGCTTTTGCCTTTGGACGACCAGAACAAGGAGACGGACAAGAACCGCTTCCTGATCGATCCCCTGGACCAGTTGCGCGTGGAAAAGGGGGCGCGGGCGCGGGGGCTTGACGTCCTGGGCTATTATCACTCCCACCCCGATCATCCGGCGCGGCCTTCGATTTATGACCGCGACCACGCTTGGCCCTGGTATTCCTATGTTATAATTGCAATTGAGCAGGGCGCTCCGAAAGAATTTACAAGTTGGGTTCTGGCTGAGGACCGGTCGGCCTTTGGGGCCGAAGAATTGACGATTTTCGATTGACGATTTTCGATTGCCTGACCTTTTCAACTAAAGTTAGTCGGAATCTTTCGTGTTTCTGTTGCATCAAAACGATTAGGAGCCGGCAATACAAACTGCCGTTTGAACAATCGAAAATCGTCAATCGCAAATCGAAAATGGGAGAGTGCTAATGCCGGTAAAGGTCATTATTCCGACTCCGCTGCGGCAATATGCGGAAAAGAAAGAATCATTGGAAGTGCAGGCAAAGACGGTTGCGGAGGCTCTGAATGCCATCACCGCGCTGTACACCGATCTCCGCAAACACCTGTACAACGACGAAGGAAAGCTCCGCAGCTTTGTGAACATTTATGTCGGCGACGAGGACATCCGCTTTCTGCAAAAGCAAGAAACTCCCCTGAAAGAAAACGATGTGATCAGCATCGTACCGTCGATTGCCGGCGGCACAGACCATTCGCTCTGCGCAAGGCAGACAATGTACTGCATCTGTAGCTAGCCTGGGCGCACACCCTGCCAGGTTGGGGTGTCAAATCCCAGGCGAAACCCCTGAAAAAGTCGTCAGTTGTCAGCCCTCAGCCATCAGTAAAAGCCACCGCGCGTGAGGGTTTTTGCTGACGACTGATGACTGAGAACTGACAACCGATAGCCGACAACTGATGACTGACAACTGACGACTCCGAGGGAAGGAACTGACATGAGTACAGCGACCATGGTTCAGCCCGCGCAATTGAGCAAGGACGAGGTTCTTCGATACAGCCGCCACCTGATCATGCCGGAGGTCGGCATGGAGGGCCAACTGAAGTTAAGGCAGGCCAAGGTGCTGTGCATCGGGGCCGGCGGCCTGGGCTCGCCCCTGTCGCTCTATCTTGCTGCCGCAGGCGTGGGCAAACTCGGTCTGGTGGATTTCGACGTCGTGGACTTCACCAACTTGCAGCGGCAGGTTATTCACGGAACCAGCGACGTGGGCCGCACCAAACTGGAATCAGCGCGCGATACCCTGTTGGAAATCAACCCCCACGTCGAAATTGAGAGTTTTGAGACTCGCCTGACCAGCGACAATGCTCTCGACATTTTCCGTGACTACGATGTTGTTGCCGACGGCACTGATAATTTCCCCACCCGCTACCTGGTGAATGACGCCTGCGTTTTGTTGGGCAAGCCCAACGCCTACGCCAGCATTTTCCGGTTTGAAGGCCAGGCTTCAGTTTTCTATGCCGAGCAGGGGCCGTGCTACCGCTGCCTGTATCCTGAACCGCCTCCGCCCGGACTGGTTCCCAGTTGTGCTGAAGGCGGCGTATTGGGTGTTCTGCCCGGCATCATGGGTTGCATCCAGGCGATGGAAACCATTAAGCTGATTCTTGGCCGCGGTGACTCCCTGATTGGGCGCTTGTTGTTGTTTGACGCGCTCGGCATGAAGTTCCGCGAATTGAAACTTCGCAAAAATCCCGATTGCCCGATCTGCGGGACGCATCGTACCATCACCAAGCTGGTTGACTACGAGCAGTTCTGCGGAATTCGCGGCGAGGAGCATATACCTGTGCAAACCGGCATCCCTGAAATTACCCCGGCGGAAGTGAAGAAAAAGATGGACGCGCACGAACCCTTTGTCCTGATCGACGTGCGCGAACCGCATGAATACCAGATTTGCAGCATCCCAGGCTCGAAGCTTATCCCTTTGGGGGAAGTTGCCAAGCGGATGGATGAGCTGAACTCTGCTGACGAGATTGTGGTGCATTGCAAATCTGGAATGCGCAGCGCCAAGGCGGTGGACCTGCTGATGAAGTCTGGATTCCTCAAGATTCATAACATGAAGGGTGGAATCCTGGCGTGGTCGGATCAGGTGGACCCGTCCGTGCCCAAGTATTAGAGAGCAGTGGATAGTGTATAGTTGTTAGTGGTTAGATGATTGTGGGTACGACAGGGTGTGAGCAAGTATGGCGCGGCGGGCTCTGGTCTGGCCGTTAAATTGCCACTACCCTGTTGAGTCCGTGTAACTCTGAGCAATTTCTCGCGCGCATTGGGAAGTAGTTTTCTCTCAAGTAGCAGTCGTGGCTGGAATAGATATACCGTGAACAATATTGCAAACGATCTACGCAGAAACGACTCGACGGCGGGGACCCACACCGGCCACCGCGTTCTGTGCCCTCTCACCCTCCGTTGTATCTGTATCTAGCCTGGGTTCCTGCTTGTCGGCAGGAACACCAAGGCGCATCATTTCCAAGAACTCCAGACAATTACAATTCACCGCTAAGGCGCAGCGCGGCCTGTGGCCGCAACCAAACACGTAGTGACCAGCGGTGCTGGTCCGAGGCCGAACGCCGTTGCGTTTAACACCTTTTGCTCGCGGCCTCGATAGCCGCCCTAAAATTGCAGTATGATGGATATTCACAAACCCAGTTTAAAGGAGAAATCATGTCGAACATCTTTACAGACAACGCTGCCAGCATCGGCAGAACCCCGCTGGTGAGGCTGAACCGGCTGACGCAAGGACTGTCCGCGACCGTGCTGGCCAAAGTGGAAGGTCGTGGCCCGGCATATTCGGTGAAAGATCGTATCGGCGCGGCCATGGTTTTGGACGCCGAACAACGGGGGGTGTTGAAACCCGGAGTGGAAATTATTGAGCCGACCAGCGGTAACACTGGGATTGCCCTTGCGTACGTGGCTGCGGCGCGCGGTTACAGCTTGACTCTTGCCATGCCGGAAACCATGTCGCTGGAGCGCCGGCGAGTGCTGGCAGCCTTCGGTGC